>JAHDGV010000013.1:30011-35134 GCA_020631655.1 Chloroflexota bacterium
CAAGGGCCTTTTTATTTTGCAGCTTTAGCTAGAGCTTATGGCTGAATAACAATCAAGCTTATCGATTCTGTTGGTAGATTTAATTCAACCTGACTTTGCGGAACTATGTCCTCGGCCGCGACAACGATTCTACTAAGGTCTGCTTCTGAATAAAGGTAGTGGGTATAGTCCCGGCCGATCATATTCCCGTCTGGTAAAGTCAGAGTTACAGGTTCAACGATTGGGCTTTTGTTGATCAAAACGATCGTCACAGCTCCATCATCCTGCCGATATGCCGCGTATACAGACACTCGATTTTGATCATGGGTACCTGTGGGTAACGACAAGTCACCAAAGGTACTGTTGTTGCCATCGTAGTTCCGGTACATCTTGAAAGCAAAAGCGGCCGGTTGCTCAAGGGTAGGAGGGGACCACATAGTCGCCAAATCGAGCCTTTCTCGGCCGAAGATGCCCAATGCATCAGCTTGCACCAACGCACCAGTAATATGGTTTGTAGCCCCAAAATTGTACTCTGTGATCGCTGTCCCAGTTCCAGGATAAGTTTCTGCAATCCACTCATGCATGCGGGGGATCACCATAATCGGCTTGTTGATCCAACTTTCATCACGATAAGTCGGATCCCACAACGAGCGAGTCGCATTAAACCGCATACGTTTCATCTCTGAGTTAATCTCATCTGATAATGAAAGGCCGGGCACTTCTGAGTAATAATGCAAATCGAGAAAATCTAGAATACGGGTTCCTGTCTCTTCTTCATGGAGACGCATTTGTTCTAAATACCAGACAACAAACGGTTGATCGCCATAAATTTCTTGATCAGGGTTATCAAAACGGGCGCTATTATCATTGAGATCAAGAGCTGAATTGAAATATGCGGGCCATCCCCATGCCACTGGGCCCAAGGTCAATGCGTTTGGATCGGCCTCTTTGATGGCAGATGCATAAGTAATTGAACGCTCTTTCATTTCAGCGTATGACACAGGATCTGGATGCACATCCCGATGGGTTCTATGCCACAGCATGGGTTCATTGTCTAGATTAAAGAATCGAATGCCGCCTTCGGCCGCTGAACCGTGTTGCTCTGAAAGAAAAGCGATCCAGTCTTTCACAAAGGTCTCGTCAATCGGTTCACTGATTATGCCGGGGTCTGAAACAGCAAGAAATGCCCCATCTTTGGTGACCCCATTACCACACTCTGGGCGAAACGGATCTAAAAATTGCTGATCACCATAAATAGAGGTTGGAAATCCACACGCATAGCCAGTTCCACTTGGAGTCCACCCAATCATTGGCATCGTGATAATTGGATCAATCCCTAAGCCCAGAGTTTCTCCGAAGAATTGATTCGACGTTGAGCTGGCTGGCAAATTAGCTACATCCGTATCTTCATTGGGAACATTTTCAAAGAACCAGTCACTACCCCTATTCGACACATCTGTCCGCCAGTTGTAACGCGTTGTAGCATTACCCCCCCAGCGGCGTAAAGGGATATTAAGCTCAGTTAAAGTTTGAGGATCTGAAAAATTTATGCCGTACACAAACGGGCTAATCTGGTGAGAGTAAGCCGAAGTGTCAACAAAGACTCCTAATCTTTGCTCCGTCGTTCCGTCTTGTATGAGCTCGTCATAATCCAATACGGCCGGTTCGCCAGAGCCTGAAACTGAAGACAGCTGTATGTTTGAATTAGTTTGATATTGATTGCTACCGGTTGCTGATTCACCATTGGTTGGATCACCGTATTCGTAGATCAAATACCCGCCTGCACCCAAACTCGCTACTCCAAATAAGCAAGCCCCTAAGAACAGTGTCATTGCTAAAAGATATCTTTTCTTCATAGAGATGTGAGATGTTTAACCTATTTAATTATTCAAAAGCTTGAATGTTTGCATTGTATACGCTCCCTCTTTCTTTTTGGATAACAATTTAGGCCCAACTTTATGCCTAAACGCTGATTTTAATCGCTAATTGTCCAGTTGGTTGATTCTTCCTCATCATACAACAAAGCTTGGTCATCTGTATCTAGCTCAAACCGGTCAGATTCACGATCTACACCACTAACTTCAACCGGCTGTTCTGAGGCGCAGTAGGGGCATATGGCCCACTGCATCTCAACAAGCTCACCACAACTCACACAGTTCCGTTTGAGCCTTACATGGCAATATGGGCAGATTTGCCACCGGTTTTCTACATGACGCGAACACCCCGGGCACGAGCTCTTCTTCTCAATCTCTTGCAACAAGGCTTCTTCGAGCAATGAGCGCTCAAATGCTTCGGCCAATGTCTCTGAGGGTCGCAATATCAAATAAATCAGGATCCCAATGATGGGCAACAGTGTAACAACGGTAATTGTTAAAACTCTGGCAAATAAATCCCTCGACCTTAAGCGCATATCCCGGTAGGCCCAAATGATCAGGCTAATCCATAGAGCAATAAACAGCCCAAGAAAAACGATGAAGCCTGTAGTTAGATAGTTTAAAAAGGTATCTGACAATATCATGTGGGGGTGGATTATAGCATACGCTAAGAAACTAACAGATGAATTTACTCTTCTTCCAAATTAAAGCGGTATCCAACACCCGGCAGGTTTTGGATCAGTTTCACCGCATCTGCCTTAGAATCATCGCTTTGGACTTCGATCTTGCGCCGCAAGCGTCGGACGAGGCCTCTCACCAAGTCACGATTTCCTTCGCCACTATATCCCCAAACTTTTTCCACAAGCTCTTCAGTGGGCATCACCTGCCCTTCGTTGGTCATTAAAACGTATAACAAGCGAAATTCAAGCTGTGTCAGGCGCACAACGTGCTCTGTATCATCTTTAGTTTTGACGGATACGGCCCGACGGCCGGGGTCAAGCACAACGGAGGCCGATTTAATCGGCTCTAGCAGTGCTGGGGGAACACCTGCACCTTTACGGAGAAGTATTTTTGAATAGCGACTAAACAAACGAGTTGCCACCGGCCGCATAAAAACCATATCCGCCCCCTTATCGAGTAACTCGCAATGCTCATGCTCAGTAATCGCATTACAGATTACAACAAGCGGAATCCGTATCTGCTGGCGAATAGCTTGGACTAGCTCCAAAGCGGACTTAAACGTCTCGCTTGTAATTACAACTAGATCTATCGGTTTTTGGGACGAATACTCTAGAAGTGAGCTGGCATCTTTCTGGGCTGACATTTGCATCCCAGTTTGTCGTAAAGATTGAAGGATAAGATCCCGCTCTTCCGCATTTTCAGCAATCAGCAACGTGTGCATAATCATTGCCTCCGAAACCTATACAAATTTGGTTAATAAATCGGGGTGATAGTATGAGGAGGTACAAATTTTAGCAAAAAGCCAGCTCGAAAAAAATAGCAGGCAAGATGCACACACTAAAATCGTGCTAAACACACATATTTAATATTAAAAATCTAACAAGGAAAAGCGAGTAGGCTACAAGCGATTGGTGAGTAGGCGACTTGTTATTTTGATTCGGGTAAGAGTGTGAAGATGAATAATGCGCCGATCGCGAGAACAACTAACCAAGACATAATATTGTTTTGCCCTATGGGCATCTGATTTCTTTGAATTTATCAATAAGTTTGAATAATATTGCTCGAATCACCTTACACCAGTTCTTATGACTATGATTTAGGCCGTGAAAGATGACTAAATTCTAAGATTAGGAACTAACGTACCAAATATTGCTCGTTGGGATCAATGGGCCATTACTACCAGTACACGAAACGTTACGATCTTTTTCCCGTAATAGTGATTGTGTATGTTCCTCACTTTCTCTTAAAAATCCTCCTATGAGTTCACAAAAAGAAACCAAACTTAAAAAATTTACGATTAGATCTTGGGCTATCAAAAAGAAGAAAAATATCCCTATTTCCATGGTGACCGCCTACGATTATTCATCGGCCAAATATGTTGATGAAGCAGGTGTCGACACGATCCTTGTAGGGGATTCTGTAAATATGGTCGTGCTGGGAGAGGACTCAACCTATTCGTTGACGATGGACCAAACGATTCACCATTGCAAAGCCGTGAAAGCCGGGTCAAACAGAGCGTTCGTGGTTGGAGATATGCCGTTTATGAGCTACCAAGCTGACGTTGTAGAAGCGGTCAAAAATGCCGGCCGGCTTTTGAAAGAAGGCAAGGTAGACGCTGTAAAACTTGAAGGGGGTAAGCGAATGGTCCCTCAGGTACAAGCAATTGTTAACGCAGGCATCCCTGTTTTAGGGCACATCGGGCTAACCCCCCAAACCCTTTCACAATTGGGCGGATACCGAATTCAAGGCAAAACATCGGCCGATGCCATAACCCTGTATGATGATGCATTAGCACTGCAAGAAGCGGGCTGTTTTGGAGTGGTCTTAGAAAGCGTCCCTGAAACCGTTGCTACAGAAATATCAAACCGGCTCGAGATCCCAACAATTGGGATTGGCGCAGGGGCCGGATGTGATGGTCAAGTTTTGGTTTATCACGACCTATTAGGCATTTTTGATGATTTCACTCCCCGTTTTGTGCGGCGGTATGCGAACCTAAAACCGATTATTACAGACGCCCTACAGGCGTACCACGCAGATGTTGAAGCCCGCGCGTTTCCTGCCGAAGAACACATCTACCAGATGAAGGACGAAGAGAAAAGTAAGTTTTTATCCGAGATCAATCAGCATGATATCTTTTAAAATGTCACTACAAACGGGATAAGTAGAATATAAATTCCTAGTACACGATTATGGCATTTTAAGATCTCGGGTTATAATTTCGTTTAAATATCCATTTTGCCCCTTGGCAATGGAAACGCTTTAGGAAACTGAGTAACTGACTAGATAACCTTAAATCACTAGATAATGATTGGGGCTAGTTAAGAAAAATCGGTTCAAAATTCACTTTATCATTTTCGTTCTATCGTTTGCTAGGGTTCCAGCTTTGTTTGATTGGAACCTGCGAAGGACTGAAGTTTAAATAACTATCCCATCTGTAAATTAATTTCCTGCGATTTAAACTTCAGTTGTGCAGGAACCGTGATTTGATTGGGACAGGTATTAAAATCACGTTCCGAAGGATGAAGAAAAATGATTTTAAACTTTTTTTGGGCCGGGGGTATGCAACCTTAAATCACAAAATCTGATCGA
>JAHDGV010000319.1 GCA_020631655.1 Chloroflexota bacterium
GGGCCGATACAGGGGCCGATGGCGGCCAAAAGCTCGGCCGGATCGCTATCAAAAGCCGCCCGCATGGCGGTCACCATCGAGCCGGGAACGTCTAACACCGTGCCTCCCCATCCCGCATGGCCCAAACCGATGGCATGATTGATCGGATCAACCAGTAAGATGGGGGCGCAGTCCGCATAGTTCATCGTTAGGCCACAGCCGGGATCATTGGTGACCAGCGCATCGACATACGGGATAACTTCTCCCTGATTGGCTTTGGTAACACGGGCGACATGGTTTTCATGGATGAGATGGGCGTGGACCAGAGTGTCTGTTGTTCGGCCGAATGCGCCGTAGGCTCGACGCCTGTTTTCGGTGTACACAGCTTCATCATCCGGCACCGAACTGCTCAGGTTTAGTGACTCGAACGGAGGCTGGCCAACACCCCCTTGGCGTGCAATAACCCCGTGCTCTAAATCGCGTGGGAAAGTCTCAAATTTGAATGTGCGGATCCCTTGGTCTGTCAACTTTTCGAACATGATTTGATTGTACCTGAGATTGGTTAGACCAGTCAGGTTTCTTTGAACTGATTTAGACTACAAAATGTTTTTTGAAAACCTGACTGGTCTAGCGTAAAGAACTCAAAATGGCTGTTGACATCAAATCTCCAGCAGCTATAATTTTCATCCCTCCCTCGAAAGAGGCCGGTTGAGCCCAAGTGGCGGAATGGCATACGCGGCAGGTTGAGGGCCTGTGCCAGTAATGGCGTGGAGGTTCGAATCCTCTCTTGGGCACACCAAAAACAAAAAGAGGCGTTTGGTAATTTACCAAACGCCTCTTTTTGTTTTTAACTAGCTGATGGTATCAGCCCACTATTCTTCTATTGTTTCTAAACGACGAATGCCGGTTTGGTCGAGGACCAAGCGAATGCGATTATGGATTTTGGCTTTTGTAGGCCGGACCGTTTTGTAGCGTGAGACGATGTTTAAATGGTACACCTTGTGAAAACTGATCGATTTTAGCTCTCCATTGTCAAGATAATTTCGCTCTTGAATCGGCTCAGCCATTTTGTTTAGATAGGCTCGGATATCGTAGCGTAAAATGTCGTTGATACCCGTGATCGTAATCGATTCACCAAATATCTGCTTGAACGCCTCTGGATAGAGCACAATTTCTTTTGAATGGCGCAAAATGTTTTCTTCCCGGCCGTCATTGTCGATGCGGCTTAACTGATCACGGTTGCGATTTAAAAGAACTCGGGTTGGGACCTGACTCTCGCTAATAAAGTCAACTTTCTCTTTCAGATACCCAAGTTTTACCCCATCCTGCGTGCGTATGATGATCCGCCGATCATGCAAAAAGGAGCGGAGCCGCTGTGAAAACAGATCTCGGCCGATCTCTTTGATTCGATCTTTAAACATGTAGCCAACAACAAGGGCCGCAAAAACGGGCAGGGTAAATGCCCCATATTGGGATTGGAAATAAAATGCCACCAGCGTGGCAAATATCATGGCGATACCGGCCGCGGCCGCATTGCCTAAATGGGTCAGCTGTTTCCCATCCTGAGAAATATCTGCGCTTAAAAACAAAACGCTCGACGCGTACTTTTTTAAGATTGATGCTCTGTAAAGATAGGTTTCATTTTCATCGAGCTCATTGAGCAGTGATGTGTATCCGTGCTGTTGCCGGTGTTTACTCTCTTGCTTAACACGCTCAGAGATTCGAGATCTAAAATCTTCTCGATTACTCTTTTTTGAGTAGTTATCCACCATTTCAAACAGTTCAATAAGACCTTCTTCCGCCAAAATACTCAAAGACTCATCGGTTAAGCGATACCCATTTAAGGTTGCTTCTGGGACATGGGGCAGGTTAAACGTTGTAAACATCCCTCTAAAATGGTCGGTAATTGTTTGGGTCTCAACCAAGAACTCTTCGACTAAATTATCAGCCACGAGATGGGTTTTTCCATTGCCCTCAATTTCATCAATCCTGCCGGTCATGTGGGCCAAATGCTCCCGGATTGCGCTGTTAAACATCGATGCAAACAGTTTGAAATGGGTGTCGAGCTTGTTTAGCGCGGCCGTATCGGTGATCCAATCAGCTTTTGAAACTAATTTGGTGATGGTGACAAGAGGAGATGCCGGGCTGTGGGTAAAATCTCTCAGGAGCATGATGGGGGTTTTGAGCCGAATATAATTTTGCACATCTCGATAGAAATTCTTTTTGGAGTAGGTGTCGGCCGAGATGCCCAGCGTGTGCGGGGCGAAAATGTACGTTTCAACGGTGTATTGGGTTTTGTGATCATCTAGCAGTTCATAATCCAGCTTGATTTCAACCTGATATTGATCATGGGGCTTGACCGCCTGTTGAATAGATTCAATTGCGAAATTCATTTAATCCTTTCCTTCTACCCAGCTACCCAGAAAAAGCTCGATTTGTACTGATCTTGATATCAGAAAAAGAGTCAACTAAGCGTCGTGCCGTTGGCTCGTCAATAATAAGATCGGTCAAATATCGGCCGTTAAGCGCCCCTTTCAAACACTCTAAATGTTTTAGACCAGATGCCGCGCAAATGACCCGCTCAACCTGATGGAAAAGAGTTAGGTCAGGGCCGCAAGCTTGCTGATTTAGCTCAATATCGTCATAACTCCCATCTTCTCGGATAAAAATATTTGATACAAGCCCAACAACATCGGTCTGCTCTTTTAGTTGGGGTAGCCGTTTTAAACGATCATTATCTTGAATAGATTCCGGGCTAAACAGGATAAGGTTTGATCGATTTTGTAGCTCCAAGATGCGTTGGATTGAGCTTTCTTTCCAAAGCACTTCCCTCGTTTCTAAAAAATCAAAAAATGAGGGGACCGAAAAGAGATGACCAATCCCTTCATAATTGTTGGCAACATGAGCAATAAGATTTCCGGCCTGTTCGCGTGCCAATCCCGGCACGTATTCCCCTCCATTTAGCTGGACGATTTGTGCGTTCAAGAGAGATTTTGGGGTTAAACAAGCTGAGATCTGGTTAACCATGTGGCTCACAGCAACACCCAAAATCATATCTGGCCCCATAAATTGATTAAGGTAATTGGCCGCTACCCTCGCTACCCGATCTCGCCACACATTTTCACCAGCCACCTCCGCCACCGGAACAACTTTGACCGCCTTTAGCTTGAAATGGAGCTTGATCAATTCTTCGAGCGGGCTTGAACGGCGACGTGCATCATTGATTCGGATTTCAATTAACCCTTCGTTTCTGGCCCATGTTAAGAGGCGGGAAATGGTGGAGTGAGATACCTGAAGCTCTGAAGCGATGCGCTTCATAGGCAGGTTCTGAAAATAATACATTTGAGCCGCTTGGAGTGCTTTGTCGAGCTGTTGATCGTTTTCCATGAGTTGTTTGTTGCGAATTCCTGCCTTGGCCTGCCTGCTAGTGAATATTTTTGCAGGACGGGGGGATCTGCTGTGCAAATCTGTGCAAGGCTGTTGACAGAAATTGCAATCAGCGTATGCTGGATGATAAGCCAAACTGGTTTTTGTTTCAATCAAAGCACCATAACGGCTCCACTACACCGATCTTGCCGCCCACGTTCGTCAACCCATTACCCATCGTGCTCGCAAACACTGTCAGGTTTACCCACCTCTCAGCTGATTGTTGTTTTTTATGGCAAAAGAAGCTTCCCAATCTACAACTCTAATTTTGGCCCTCGATGTGGGTACGCTTAGCGTGCGAGCTATTGTCTATGATCAGGATGGGCATGAGGTTGTCTCAGCATCAAAAGAGATCGGCTTAAATCGGATTAGTGATCTAGAGATTGAGCAGGACCCTCAAGAGATTCTAGAAAATTTAATTGCGGTAAAGGGAGATGTGCTAAGGAGCCCTGAACTTGCCGGCCGTGAAATAAAGATTGCCGGACTATCGTCTCAACGCTCTAGTGTGGTTTGTTGGGGGAAGTCTACCGGCCAGCCGCTGTCACCCGTCATCAGTTGGCAAGATCGACGTGCCAATGATTATCTTGATCCACTTGAAAAACAGGCTCACAAAATTAAAGAGATAAGTGGGCTAATTTTATCCCCTCATTACGGTGGGAGTAAGCTCCGCTGGATGTTGGACCACGATCCAAAATTAAAAGAGGCGCAAGCAAGCGGAGATCTAATCTTTGGCCCTTTGGCAGCATTTATTGTCACCAACATTGTTGAAGACCGGCCGAGGATTGTTGACCATGTTAATGCATCTCGCACACAGCTGATGGATTTAACGGCTAGAAATTGGTCTGATAAGCTGTTGGCTAACTATGATTTGCCGCTTGAGCTTTTGCCAGAATGTCGGCCGACTCAATATTCATACGGCAAGCTAAAAAATAGCGATATTTCACTTGAAGCGGTGAATGGAGATCAAAACGCAGCGATTCATGGGGCTGGTGAACTGCAAGAAGGGACTTTCATTGTCAACATCGGAACCGGGGCTTTTGTATTGCTCCCAACCGGAAACGAACCAATCCATCACCCCCGATTATTAGCCAGTATCGCTAACAGTAACTTTGACTCTGCCACCTATTTGCTCGAAGGAACAGTTAATGGGGCTGGGGCGGCGATTCAATGGGCGGCCGATGCTTGGGGATACCCTAATTTAAGCCATGATTTAGAAGCGTGGCTCAAGTCGGTTAAAGATCCTCCTTTGTTTATAAACACGATTGGCGGGCTCGGCTCACCCCTATGGCGCGAGGGGCCAAAACCCTACTTTTCAAAAGAATGTTCAATTTCTGAAAAGGCGGTGGCCATCGTCGAAAGCATCATCTTTTTGATATATATCAACCTCGATGCTATTACCGCAACGGGACAAGATGTGAAGCGGATCCGGATAAGTGGTGGGCTTTCATCTATTAATGGAGTCTGTCAGCTTTTAGCAGACATGTCTCAACGACTGGTGATTCGTTCTGAAATTCGGCAGGCAACTTCCCGAGGGATAGCTTGGCTGGCCGCTAAACCTGAATCAGACTGGAGTGAAATGGAAGATGATTATTTTTTACCGAATCAAAACCGGCCGCTTCAGGCCCGCTATCGCGCTTTTTGTGAAGCGATACATTGGAATTAAGTTTTCAGGCGATTTACAAGTTTGAGTTATCCGATTGAATTTGTTCAAAATCGCCTTACAGCCACTCTTTAAAAGCCGGTTTCTAAACAAAAATTTTGAAGATGGCTTTAAACATCTATTAACAGGCTGTTGACAGAGGTTTAATTTTTCGATAATCAACCTGAAATCAAAATTTGTTTTAGTAGTGCAATTGATAATTTATCGAAGAGGAAAAAATGGAACATTCTCCACCATCCCAGAAGCGTGGTTTACAAACGGCATGGGCCGCGGTTGAAGGCTACCTGTACCTTCTACCGACCTTGATCATTCTGGGTATTTTTGTGTTTTACCCGATTATTAGCTCATTCAACCTGAGCCTGACTCGTGTGGCACCGTTTGGGAATCAAACACGATTTGTCGGCATCGAGAACTATCAAAGATTGTTCACCGAAATCTTGGAAGGGGGAGATTATTGGAACAGTCTAAAAGTGACCTTCTGGTTCACCATCTGGACCGTTCCAACAGGTATCTTTTTGGCCGTTGGGCTAGCCATTGCTCTGTCTTATCCACTTAAACGGCTTTCATGGTTCCATCGTTTGCTAATTTTTATCCCGATTGTTATTTCAAGTGCGGTTACTGGGGTGATCTTCCGCTTCCTCTACAACCCGGCCGTGGGGTACCTAAACTACTGGCTGAGCTTTGTCGGCGTTCAAGAAGGGCCAAACTGGCTCGCCTCCAAAGATTGGGCCTTAATCGCCGTATCGATTGCGGTTGTGTGGCGACAGCTTGGCTTTAACGTCATCATCGCTCTGGCTGGGGTGCAAAATATTGATGGAACTTACTACGAAGCGGCGAAAGTAGATGGGGCCAATTTGTGGCATCGAATACGGCACATTACCTTGCCTTTGCTGTCACCCACCCTCTTCTTCCTCGTCATTATCAATGTCATCAACTCACTCCAAACGTTTGGTGAAATTAACATTTTGACCGATGGGGGGCCGGGGCAAGCAACAACCAATTTGGTGTACGCAATCTTTGTAGATGGCTTTATCGGGACCCCGCTCCGTGGGTTTGCTTCAGCACAGGCCTATCTGCTGGCATTGATTATTGTGGTGATCACCGTCATCCAATTTAGAGGCTTCGGCCGGAGGGTCAATTACTAATGAGCTCCATTATCGA
>JAHDGV010001144.1 GCA_020631655.1 Chloroflexota bacterium
GAATCGGCAGACGTTTTACGGGCTAGAGCAGACGCGTTTAACGAGAAGCGCAAAGCGACTCAGCCCCCCGGCGCAACGATGGGCTCGATGTTTAAAAATCCAAAAAATTACTACGCCGGTTATTTGATCGAAGCGGCCGGATTGAAAGGGTATCGCAACGGCGGTGCCTCGATATCTGACAAGCACGCCAACTTTTTTGTGAACGATGGCACGGCCACGGCCGAAGAGATTCGTGAGCTGATGGCTGAAGCGTTCCATGTGATCAAAGAAAAGTTCCATGTAGATCTTGACCCTGAAGTTGAATTGGTAGGAATCTGGGAATTTTAATGGCTGATTCAACGAACAAAATTCGTAAGCTCCGGGTTGGTGTTATTTTCGGCGGCCGGTCGGGTGAACACGAAGTGTCACTCCGCTCAGCCCGTTCCGTGATGTCGGCCCTAGATCGCGAAAAGTACGACGTAATTCCGATCGGTATTAATCGTGATGGTCAGTGGCTGATCGGCGATGCGATGGCGTTGCTGGCAGATGGCAAAACGGACGCGGATACAACGGCCGTCATTCTGCCACCGGCTCCCAGCGCAGATAACCGGCTGATCCCGGCCGAAGGTGGCGCAAGTTCAGCCATTACCGGACTCGACGTGGTCATCCCGGTATTACACGGCACGTATGGTGAAGATGGCACGGTTCAAGGTTTGCTTGAGCTGGCCGGTGTCCCGTATGTCGGGGCTGGCGTAACAGGTTCGGCCGTTGGGATGGATAAAGCCATCTTTAAATATGTGATGACGGCAAACGGCTTGCCCCAACTGCCTTGGGTGTTGGTTTTAACCAGCTGGTGGCAACATGATCCCGAAGCGGTTTTGGCAATGCTAGAAGAAGAACTTGAGTATCCGATGTTTGTAAAACCGGCCAACTTGGGCTCCAGCGTCGGCATTAGCCGATGTGACAATCGGCAAGAATTGCACCAAGGCTTGATCGAAGCCAGCCAGTTTGACCGCCGCATGGTGGTTGAACAAGGTGCAA
>JAHDGV010001145.1 GCA_020631655.1 Chloroflexota bacterium
TGGCTCCAAATTTCGTTGACCCGCTCATAAATTTGCTCAATATCTTCTATGGTCCGGCCGCTAGAAAGCTCCCCATCTTCGTCATCTAAAATGTAAACGGCAATCGGGATAACGATCGTCTCAAGCTCAGGTGCGGCCGTTGGCTCAGCCACAAGCGTTGCTGTTGGTTTTGTAACAGCCGTTGGCTCCAGTTCGGCCGTTGCCACAACAGTGGGTGCAGGCTCAGTTGGAACAGCTGTGGGAGCAGATTCAATCGGAACAGCGGCCGGTGGCGCGGCACAGGCAACGACTAGTCCGGCCAATACAAACATCCCAAAGTAAAAAGTTAGTTGTTTCAGAACTGTCATGATGGTTCAGACAAAAGGTTTGATGATGACCTTACGCAGACTTACTCAATCCCCTCACGAATCTGTTTGCTGTGCGTTTTGATAAACTCGATGTCACCCACGTAAAGCTGATCGTGTCCGTCACGAATGTGGCTGGCAAAGGTTTCATTCCCAGCGGCCGCCTGCTTATGCATGTGATCAACCAGTGCCTGAAGCCGTTTAATTGTCATTTCGGGAAGATTCTTTCGATCAGTTAGGCCCAGCTGATAGGCATCGCAAAACAGTTTTGCCCGGCCGATCTTGTCTTGAAGCATACCAAACGATTCGTCATTTTGCGGTCCCGACAAGGGTGCCCATCGATAAACCGCGTAAGCCACATCCCACAATCTGGGGGCCGGGTGAGCCGTATCAAAATCAATGATGCCCACAACCTTGCCCTCCTGCTGTGTGACATTGTACGGAGCATAATCGCCGTGGCACAGCACCTCAAACGGTTCCTGCGCGGGCAACATCCAAGGTAAGCCGATTGTTTCTGGGGTCAAAAATGACACAGTTGCATCGTGATACCGGCGCAACAGGTTAGCGGCCGACACCAAAGCCCCGGCCGACCGTGCTTCTGAGCCCGACAAATCGTTGTGAACTGTCCCCTCAACAAACGAAACTAGCTCGTTCCCATGATCATCAAAGCCCAGCG
>JAHDGV010001146.1 GCA_020631655.1 Chloroflexota bacterium
CCTACGAATTAAATCAATTAGCTTGCCCCAATTTTTTCCCTCCTGCATACTTGCCCAAAATAAAATCTACCAACACCAGCCCGTTTAAACGGGCTTCCTATTTTAACCGAGGGGTTAACCCCTCGGCCCAAGGAGTACACACCATGACCGACGAAACAAAAACAGAGAACCCTGCCATTGCTGGAGCCATCAAAAGCCTGAAACTACGAGGCATCGGCCCGGCCGTGATGGGCGGCCGCATCATCGACATCGCCGTGGACCCGACCAACAAATCACGCTGGTTTGTGGCCGTAGGCTCCGGCGGCGTGTGGAAAACCGAGAATGCTGGCATCACGTGGGATGACGTATTTCGTGATCAACCGTCATACTCCATCGGCTGTGTTGCCATCGATCCTTCTAATCCCAACAATATTTGGGTAGGCACCGGCGAAAACGTGAGCGGCCGGCATGTGGGTTGGGGGGATGGGGTATACAAAAGCCGAGATGGAGGCAAAACGTGGAAATGGGTCGGCCTTGAACATAGCGAACACATCGGCCGGATTTTGATTGACCCGCGCGACGGCGATGTGGTTTATGTGGCGAGCGAAGGGCCGCTCTGGTCAACCGGCGGGGAGAGGGGTGTTTTCAAAACTGTTGACGGTGGCGAAACATGGGAAAACGTGCTCGTGATCGACAACGACACCGGCGTAACCGACTTGGTCTTCGACCCCTCTAATCCTGATGTGATTGTAGCCGCCGCATATCAGCGCCGCCGCCACATTTGGGCCTTGATGGCGGGTGGCCCCGGCTCCGGCATTTACAAATCAGACGATGCTGGCGAGAGTTGGCGCAGGATCGACACCGGCCTGCCAGACGGGGACATGGGCAAGATCGGGCTAGCCGTGACCCCGGCCGATCCCAATCACGTGTACGCCACAATTGAAGCGGGTGAAAAAGAAAAAGGGTTTTACCGCTCAACCAACAAGGGGGAGAGCTGGGAAAAACGGAGCGACTATATTTCTGGGGGAACCGGGCCGCACT
>JAHDGV010000320.1 GCA_020631655.1 Chloroflexota bacterium
CTGCAAGAAGACGTTGATGCCGTTGGACTCAGCATTTTGTCCGGTGCGCACACGGCGCTGGTTCCACGCATTATCGGTCTGATGAAAGAAAACGAGATGGAAGATGTCCCGGTCTTTTTGGGCGGCATCATCCCCGAAGATGACATTCAGTCGATGAAAGATGCCGGGGTTTCGGCCGTATTTGGGCCAGGGTCCAGCATCACCGAAATTTCTGAATTTATTTTGGGCCGGATTGGTGAAGCTGCCGGGTAGGGGTCGAAGGGGGCGGATTCACATTGCTCTCTTTGGTTGAAAGTAGTTCCGCCCCCTTCGACCCCTACGGAAATATGTCCATTTCAAATATTGAATCTTTAATTCCTAAATTATTAGACGGCTCAAAACGGGCGCTGGCCCGAGCAATCACGCTGGCCGAAAACGACCCCCAATCTGCCCGTGAGCTGGTTGAACTGATTCATCCACACACCGGCAAAGCACACGTTGTGGGCATCACTGGCCCGCCGGGGGCCGGCAAGTCATCCCTAGTGACTGAGCTTGGCCTTGAACTACGCAAACGCAACCTAAAGATTGCCATCCTAGCCATTGACCCATCCAGTCCATTTACCGGCGGGGCTATTTTAGGCGACAGGGTACGGATGCGAGATCTAAGCGGTGACAGCGGCGTATTTATCCGCAGTATGGCATCACGGGGTAGTTTGGGTGGCTTGGCCAAAGCAACCTCGGCCGTGGTTAAGCTGTTAGATGCGGCTAGGCATGACCTTATCCTGCTCGAAACAGTGGGGGCCGGGCAGGCCGAAGTTGATATTGCCACACAGTCCCACACTACGCTAGTGGTTGAAGCCCCCGGCATGGGAGACGATGTACAGTCGATTAAAGCGGGTATTTTAGAAATCGCTGACATCTTGGTGGTCAACAAAGCGGACAAGCCAGGGGCGTCACGCACGGCCAAATCGCTTGAAATGATGTTGCATTTGGGGCCAACGGGCGGTACCCGCCATCACGGGGTGATCATGGACACGCCTGAGGTTGTAATGGAAAAATCGGCCGATGCATGGGAAATTCCGGTGCTGAAAGCGAGTGCGGCTGAGCAAACCGGAATTTCTGAGATTGTAGATGCCATTCTTGCCCATCAAAGCCATTTAGAGTCAACGGGGCAGATGGTTGAACGGAACCGACAAAAATACAGAAGCGAGATCGAAAATATTTTGGTTGAGCGAGTGCTGGCGCAATATTTAAAATCGGCGGACAATCCAGACTTGGATCAGTTACTGGACAAGTTGGTTCAGCGAGAAATTGATCCATATTCTGTTGTAGACAATCTTTTAGAAAAGAGACAAGAGGCAAGAGGATAGAGTGGGCAATCAGCGCACTTATCTCTCATCTCTATTCTCTGTTCTCAATCTTAATGAGTATCGAACACTATAAAAACGAACGTATTTCGTGGCTAGAGATGCCACTTGAAAATGTAGAAGATCCCGGCATGCAAAAGCTGTTTTCCAAAGCAAAGGAAAAACTAGGTTTTGTCCCCAATGTTTTCTTGGGGTACACCATCCGGCCGACCCACTTTACCCACTGGTTTAACCATTTTAAAGAGATCACGATGGGCGAAGGGGAACTGACTCTCGCAGAGCGTGAGATGATTTCTGTGGTGGTTTCTAACGAAAACGGCTGTTTGTACTGCCTTGTTTCACACGGGGCTGACCTGCGGGTCAAGCTGGGCGACCCAATTTTGGGGGATCGGATCACGCTCGACTACCAACGCGCGGGCTTAGATGAAGAAACGATGGCGATGCTCGACTACGCGGTCAAAATTACGGTAAATCCGGTTGATTGCAGTGAGGGTGACATTGAGTATCTACGCGCTTTGGGCTTCTCGGACACAAAAATCTTTGACATTGCGGAAACGGCCGCGATGTACAACTTTACCAATCGCTTGGCCTCTGCAACTGGCATGATGCCAAATGCGGAATACCATGCGATGGGGCGGTAGAGAAGCTTTTAGCTTTTAGCTTTTAGCTTTTAGCTTTTAGCTTTTAGCTTTTAGCTTTTAGCTAAAATGATAATTATTATTGATAAACTGCAACAAGTTAATTTGCAAACTATAAGCTAACGGCTATTAGCCAATAGCTAACAGCTTACCGGAGGTAAAAATGAGAAAAGCAGCAGACATGATCGCTGCGGCAAACGACATCATTACTGTTGTTACGGCCGAAGATGCGATCGCTATGCACGAAAAAGGTGAAGTCTCCTTCATCGATATCCGCGAAATGCCGGAACTAGACGCCAACGGCAAAATTCCTGGCGCTCACCGGATTCCACGCGCCATGCTGGAGTTCTTTGCAGATCCTACCCATCCACTTTATAAGGAAGATATCTTTCCTGCGGGCAAACTCTTCTGCTTCTACTGAAGCGGAGGCGGGCGGTCAGCTCTGGCTGCCAAGGCTTTGTGGGATATGGGCTTCTCGAACGTGGGTCACATCGTAACCGGCATGGACGGCTGGGTTGAAGCGGGTGGCTCAATCGAACAGGTTGGCTCAGAATGAAGAAAGTAGCGGATATGATTGCTGAGGCGAACGAGATTATCGAGGTGATTTCGGCCGAAGATGCTATCGCCATGAAAGATCGCGACGATGTGACCTTTTTAGACATCCGCGATATTCGTGAATTGTGGCGCGACGGGAAAATTGAAGGGGCACAGCATGCCCCTCGTGGCATGCTGGAGTTCTGGATTGATCCTGATAGCCCTTATTACAAGGATAGGATGTTCCCAGAAGGGAATAAGTTTGTCTTCTACTGAGCAGGAGGCGGGCGGTCAGCTTTGGCCGCCAAGGCACTGCACGACATGGGTGTTCCCAATGTGGCGCACATCGGTACCGGGTTCAAAGGCTGGAAAGCTGCCGAAGGGCCGGTGGAAGAAGTCGTAAAGAAGTAAAGAGATCAGAGAAGAGAGATAAGGGTGCCAAGTACCAAAATTCTCTCTTCTCTCGCCTCTAATCTCTTATCTCCCTCATGCAACGCATCACAGAATCATTTGAAAAGCATGCCTTCATGCACACGCTGGGGGCAAAGCTAACCAACGTTGAATCAGGCGAAGTCGTCATCGAGATACCGTTCCGGGATGACTTGGTTCAGCAACACGGGTTTCTACATGCGGGGGTCGTCACAACCGTGGTTGATACGGCGTGCGGGTATGCGGCTCTCACACAAATGCCAGAAGGCGCTGAGGTTGTCACCGTTGAATTCAAGGTCAACTTTATGGCCCCGGCCGTCGGCGATCTCTTTGTCGCCAAAGGGAGCGTTGTGCGGGCCGGAAAGACGCTTACAGTCACGCAAGGGGATGTCTACGCAATCACAAACGACACCAAAAAACAAAAACATATCGCGACAATGCAGGCGACAATGTTTGCAGTTGTCGCCTAATTTAGCGACATTCTACGCTCAACTACCCCCAAAACCAGAGAAATTAGTGGGTAATACTACTTAATTTATGTCAACCGGGGCCTATTACCCCTAAAATAACGCAACATTCACACAGTACCCCCGTACTGTCGACTGAATTTAGAAAAATTCTACTAACTAATGCCTTACAGCAAAAGTTACTGTCAGATGTCTGTTAATCATGGAGGTAAACAATGCAAGTACTAACAGATTTTTGGAATAGCTATGGGCCAACCATTTGGAATCTCCTGCTAGCCGTTCTAGTTTTAATTGCCGGATGGATTCTGGCTAGCGTTCTACGGAATGTTGCTCGCAATTTAATGGGGCGGACGGGTCTTGACGAAAGACTCTCATCAGCAATGTCTGGCAACGATGGTGGACCCAACGTTAGCCTGCAAAACATTGTTCCAACTGGTGTTTTCTGGATCGTTATGTTGTTTGTGCTTGTTGCATTCTTCAACATGCTTAACCTTCCAGCCGTTTCAGGGCCATTCCAAAACGTCTTGGATCAAATCTTTGGATTTATCCCCGGCTTGCTTGGCGCCGCCATTGTCATGGGTATCGCATGGGTTATTGCAACCGTCGTGCGGATGCTGATCACAAAAGGCTTAGGAGAGGGTTTAGGTCTCGACAATCGTCTTAGCACAATGGGCGCTACCCAAGAAGGGGAACCGTCATTAACCCAAACCATCGGCCAAATCGCCTTCTGGTTTATTTTATTGATGGCTCTGCCAATGGCTCTCGGCCGTTTGGGATTAACTGAGTTGATCGCTCCGATCCAAACAATGTTCAACGACATTCTTGGATTCTTGCCTAACTTGTTGGGTGCAGCCATCATCTTCGTTATCGGCTACTTTATCGCTCGCATCGTTCGTCAAATCATCAGCAGCCTAGCCGCTTCTGTTGGTGTTGATAAATGGGCAGAGCGCGCAGGTTTAACCGGAACCAGGGTTTCTGACCTAATCGGAACCATCGTATTCGCGATTATCCTGATCCCATCTGTTATCGCTGCTCTTGATAAACTTGGTGTTGAAGCGATTTCTGCTCCAGCAACTGAGATGCTCGGCATTATCACCGGCATCATCCCTGGTTTAATCGGCGCAATCGCAGTTCTAGTTATCGTTTACTACGTTGGTAAATTGATCGCTGGACTATTGGTTGACATCCTAGAAGGCGCTGGTTTTAACAACATCCCAGCCCGCTTAGGTATCAACGCTTCATTCGAGCGTTCACCGTCTAGCATCGTTGGCTCACTCATCTTGGCAGGCTTCATGCTCTTCGCTACGATGGAAGCGGCCGCGATGATCGGCTTCGACTCGCTTTCAGTGATCGTTTCACAAGTTTTGGCATTCGCTTCTCAAATCTTGATCGGCATCGTCGTTCTAGCCTTGGGAATGTGGGTGGCTAACTTCGTCCACGGTGTAGTAAGCGCCACCAATAACAAAAACGCTGACATGTTGGCTAACTTGGCCCGCTACGGCATCTTGTTCTTGGTTGGTACGATGGCTCTTCGTCAAATGGGAATCGCTAGCGAAACCATCGACTTGGCCTTCGGAATCACCTTGGGCGCCATCGGTGTAGGTGCAGCTTTGGCCATCGGCCTTGGCTCACGTGAAACCGCCGGCCGTGAGGTTGCTCGATTCGTTAGCCGCATCCGCGGTGAATCGGTTAGCCAAATCTCAGGCGACTAGATTTAAGCGCCTCGTGCGACACAATTAAATCGAAACCCAACCAGCGTTTTACTCTTTTGTAAGACGCTGGTTTTTTTTTACCTAAGTGTGGATAAAATTCGGATCAAATTGGGGAGGCCCGTTGCACACACCCAACAGGCACCTCAAAAAACCAACTGGAGTAATCCCATGAGTATTGTTCAATTTGCCATTGTCGAACGGACGCGCAAATCCCCTTTCTACGAATCAACTATCGCGGCCGGTGCCCAAGGCTTTACTGTTTATAACCACATGATGATGCCAACGTGGTACGAGGGCGGAGAAGCTGACTACTACAACATCGTCAACAACGTCACCATGTGGGATGTTGCGGCCGAGCGTCAGGTCGAAATTACCGGCCCTGACGCACACAAACTTGTCCAGCTCATGACCCCACGTAATTTGAGCAAAACCAAAATCGGCCAGTGCAAATACATCCCCATCACCGATCAAAACGGCGGCCTGCTCAACGATCCAGTTTTGCTAAAACTTGCAGAAAACCACTATTGGGTATCTCTGGCCGACTCCGACATTTTGCTATACGCCCAAGGCATCGCTTTAGGGATGGGGCTTGACGTAACGGTCACGGAACCAGATGTTTCCCCCCTAGCTATTCAAGGGCCAAATCATGCACCGGTCATGGCTGCCCTTTTTGGGGATGAGATTAACAAGGTTCGCTTCTTCCGCTTTGTCGAAGCTGATCTTAACGGAATCCCCCTAATCGTTGCCCGTTCTGGCTGGAGCAAACAGGGCGGCTTTGAGCTTTATTTGCGTGATGGAAGCCGTGGCGCAGAACTTTGGGATCTAGTCGCCAAAGCGGGCGAGCCACACGGCATCAAGCCGGCCACCCCGAACAACATCGAACGCATTGAAAGCGGCTTGCTCTCGTACGGCAATGACATGACGCGCGAGAACAATCCGTTTGAAATTGGACTCGAACAGTATTGTGATCTAGAGCAAGAAACTGATTTTTATGGGAAAGAGGCTTTAAAACGGATCAAAGCGGAAGGGATCAAACAACAGCTCACCGGCCTCGTCATTGATGGGGAGAAAATGGCTGGCAATTCATCCGTTTGGCAAG
>JAHDGV010001147.1 GCA_020631655.1 Chloroflexota bacterium
GATGAACGTATTTCGACCTGCATCCCATCCACCGGCCGGCCGCAGTTGCACACCACCAAGCTGCGTTCATCGCTTTTTGGCGGGATGGGGATCGCCAAGCCGCTTTGGTGTAGCTCAATATCAGAGATGGTTTCGTAGGAGAGTGGTTCATGCGGGGCACAAAGGGTGGCACAAAGGGACGCTTCTGCCATGCCGTATGCAGGAGCGATACCAAGAGAGTTGAGCCCTGCTGTCTTAAACCTTTCTAAAAATGCTTTCAACATAAATGGGTCAATCGGCTCAGCCCCACAAAGGACGGTGCGCCATGATGATAGGTCTAAAGTTGCCAGCTGCTGATCTGTGATTTTTGATGCCAATATGCCAAATGCGAAATTTGGCGCAGGGGATTGTGACCCTTGATAGTCACTGATCGCTTGAAGATAAACAGACGGCCTGCGGATGAACTTTGAAGAAGGGATCATGACAATGGGCAATCTCCAAATCGACACATATAAGAAACAGCCGATAAGCCCCATGTCATGAAACATCGGTAGCCAAGAAACGGCGACATCATCTTTTGTCTGCTCAACCCGATTGCCAATTTGGATGCAGTTGGCCACAATATTCGCATGGGTCAACATCACACATTTCGGTGCGCTGGTAGAGCCAGAGGTTGCTTGAATAATTGCCAGATCGGCCGGTAGCCGCTCGACACAACGGTGTGGGGCATCTGGTTCGCCGTCTAGCTGCTCAACGGTCAAAATCGAGCATGCGGTTACACCTTCTCCCCACGCGGCCGCTTCTTTTTCGCTGGTAATCAGCCATTGACTCTCGATTTTTTGGCCCACCATCTCGATTTTCTGAATGCCAACCTGAGGGACCCGAGACAAGGCAGGGGAAGGAAGCACGCACGGAACCGCTCCGGCAAGCACAATCCCCCAAAAGGTAACCGCAAAAGCTGGACAGGTGGGTAAAACAATGATAATCGTGTCACCGGGTTGAATCCCTTTGGCTTGCAGTTTACCGGCTAGTGCTCGAG
>JAHDGV010001148.1 GCA_020631655.1 Chloroflexota bacterium
AAAAACGCCATCGTCCCAACCTTAACCGTGCTGGGATTAGTCTTTGCCTTTTCGATTACCGGCGCCATTCTGGTTGAAATCGTTTTCTCTTGGCCGGGATTGGGGACGTATGTGACCGAATCTATCCTGTCGGCCGACTTCCCCGTAGTGATGGCTGTGACCCTCATCGTGACAGTAATCTACGTCGCCATCAATCTGTTTATCGACATTTTGCAAGCCTCGCTCGACCCTCGAGTGAGATTGGGGTCGAACTAACCTATGTCACCCGCAAGCGTTTTTAACCGCTGGTTTGGATTTGCATTCTCAAAACCAGAACCCGGCTCAGCTAACTGGTATTTTCGCCGAGACAAGCTGGCTGTGGCCTGTTTGTTCGTGATTCTCTTCATGATCTTTGTCGCCATTGCGGCCCCGATCTTGACCCCCTACCCGGAGCAGGGGCTAGGCGATCCTAATCTGCAAGAAAAATTTTTGGCTCCCAGTTGGTCCCATCCATTTGGCACCGACGATTTGGGGCGGGACATTTTGGCTCGGGTGATGTTTGGTGCACGCACATCGCTAATCGCTTCCTTCGCGATTGTGTCGGTGGCGATGGTGGTTGGCTCCGTTTTGGGGGCGTTGGCCGGTTATTTTGGCGGCTGGACCGATGAAATCATCATGCGGATCACCGACATCTTTTTGGCCTTTCCACCACTGTTGCTTGCCATTACGATTGCCACAGTGTTAGAGCCCAGCTTGCGCAATTCAGTCTTAGCGGTCGCTGTCACTTGGTGGCCGTGGTATACGCGCATCGTGCGGGCCCAAGCGATCACGATTCGGGAACGAAACTTTGTCAAAGCGGCCCGCAGTATGGGTGTCAACGATTTTGACATCATTCGGCGTCACATTTTGCCCAATGTGCTCAGCCCTGTTTTGGTGCAGGCCACGCTTGATTTGGGATCGGCCCTGCTCACAATTGCTGGTCTTAGCTTTTTGGGGCTTGGCATCCAGCCACCCACGGCCGACTGGGGCGTGATGGTCA
>JAHDGV010001149.1 GCA_020631655.1 Chloroflexota bacterium
CACTGCGCTCTGTGACATTATCGAGCACGATCAGCACTTTTTTGTCTGCCAGAATTCCACGCACGGCCGTCGCCAAACTCTCAAGATCAGCAATATTACTAAAGTCGTATCCGTATGCCTGTGCCCACATCTCTAAGATGTTTTCGGCCGTGCTGAGCAACATATTGCCCCACAACACCCCATCTGGGAACTCCGATCTTAGCTGGCGGGCGACGGCTGAAGCTAAAGTTGTTTTACCAATCCCACCCATGCCGACAAGGCCGACGATTGGCTTTTTATTGTCAGGGTTCGTTAGCAGTTGGCTGATCGACTCGATTTCAAAATCTCGGCCGACCAGATAGTCAGGCACGGCCGGAGCTTGATAGGGCGCCGCAGATTTAAAGATGGCAGAATTAAACGTTTGGCTTCCCTCATTGTTTTCAATCCACTGGATCAAGTCAAAGGTCTCTTGTTGAGGTGAAATCCCCATTTCTCGCTCAAGAATATCTTCAAGCTGTTCGAACTGAGCGATTGCCGCCTCCCGTTCCCCCGAGAGTGCCAACGCCTGCATGAGCTGGTAGTGGGCCATCTCTCGCCATGGCTCGATGTCGAGCTGGCGCAACGCGGCCGATTTGGCGGCCGAATAATCGTTTTCTACGAGCTTAGCCTCTGTCAGCTGACTCAAAACATCAAGGGCGCTTCGATTCAGTTTTTCCCGTTCTTGCCGCAGCCACCCCTCAAACCCTGCGCTGTCACACACAAATCCGGGAAGCAGTTCCCCCGCAAATAAAATCCCGGATGCCTCCAGATCACCCCCATCTACCGCCTGCAGAAACCGCACCACATCAACCCGCACCTCGGCCGCTGGATTCAGCACCACCGAACGCCGATCAACCAGCAAAAACGGCGGATCGGCGTTTTTGTCATCTAGCGCATTGCGCAGGTGATACACCGCTTGGCGCAGATTAGTCTTCGCCACGCTCTCCGACTCCTCCGGCCAGAACAGCGTTGCCAGCCGCTCACGCTCGGCCGGCCGGT
>JAHDGV010000321.1 GCA_020631655.1 Chloroflexota bacterium
TCCCGTTGATTCCATGCTGACCCACGGCTCGGCCGGTTCGAGCGAGTCCCCATCTTGCAATAGCTCGAGCGAAATGCCGTCTGGAGATTTTACAAACGCCATCCGGCCGTCTCTCGGTGGACGCAAAATTGTCACCCCATTTTCTTGGAGCATGGCACACGTTTCATAAATATTTTCAACCGCATACGCCAAGTGGCCAAAGCTCCGGCCGACGCTGTACGCTTCTGTTTCCCCCCAGTTAACCGTTAACTCTAGCGGTGGATCGCCGGGAGAAGACTCAAGGTAGATTAGGGTAAATTTCCCCGCCTCTGATTCGTAACGACGAACCTCTTTAAATCCCAATAAACCACAGAAAAAGTGCATCGCTTTTTCTTCATCTAAAACACGAACCATTTTGTGTAGAAATTTCATTTTTTCTCCTTCAAAGAAATTGTTGCACAGACATCCTTGTCTGTGAACGCCCCGCAGACAAGGATGTCTGCGTAACAATCGATTTAGGTTTGCAAGCTACCATCTGGAAAGTGGCCAATGGTATCCTGATCTGGCTCAATTCTCGACCAGATATAACCCATCGCATATCCGGTGATGATGTGCCAAATGCCCCACCACCCAGCGATTATCGCCATACCACCAAGCCCACCAAAAAAGTTGAAGATCAAAATCAACCCCAACCCAGAGTTCTGGATACCAACCTCAAGCGCCACAGCGCGACGGTCTGATTCGGGCAACCGAAAGGCAGAGGCCGAAAAATACCCCAGCAGGATGGCGAACGCGTTCATCAACAGCACGGCGAAGAAGACAATGCTGATCGAATCCATGAAGTTTTCCCAGTTTCCTGCCAAAGCAAGTGCGACAAACACCAAAAAGAAGATCATTGAGAAGGTCTTCATCGGCCCAACGAGTTTGTTTGCCAGCGGGGTAAAGCGATGGCGAATAAACATCCCGATCACCAACGGGATCAGCATCAAAATAAAAATCGTTTGAGCCATCTGCCAAAAGGTCACGCTTATTTCCGCAAGGATGGCATCCGCACCGGGGACCATCGACCCCCAAAAGCCAAAGTTAAACGGGGTCATAAACATCGCAGCCGCCGTTGAAACGGCCGACATGCTGACCGAAAGCGCCGTGTTCCCTTTACCCAGATAGGTAAAAAAGTTTGAGATATTCCCGCCGGGACACGATGCGACTAAAATCATACCTAAGCCCACACTAGGGGCCGGTTGGAGCCACAGCACCAGCAAAAGTGTGGCCACAGGCAAGATGAAAAACTGGCACGCCATACCGATCAGAAACGAGCGCGGCCGGTCTTTTATGCTTTTAAAATCATCAATTGTCATATCTAGCGCCACGCCAAACATGACAAACCCCAAAACTAAGTTGAGGATAAATAGAGTAGTAGGGTTAAAATTGAGGGCAATTGCATCGACATTCATGGGGTTCCTCCTTTTTCCTTTATTAGCAAAAATAGGATAGCTCGATTTTTGAATGTCGGCCAATAAGAGACGCGCCGACGGCACGTCTCTACCAGGCGAAACCTTCGTAGAGACGGCCCGCTGGGGCGTCTCAAAATCAAAATATGAAACAAACCATTGTACATGTAGCCATTGTCGTCAAAGATTACGACGAAGCGATTGACTTCTACGTCAACAAACTCAACTTCACCCTCGTTGAGGATATCTATCAGCCGGAGCAGGACAAACGCTGGGTGCTGGTTGAGCCTCCGGGCGCTGACGGCCGGGGAACCCAGATTTTGCTGGCTCGCGCCTCAAAGCCGGAGCAAGAACCATTTATCGGCAATCAGACCGGCGGCCGGGTGTTTTTGTTTTTGAATACGGATGATTTTTGGCGCGACTACAACGCCATGCAGGCCAAGGGGATTAAATTTGTGCGGGAGCCAAAAGTGGCCGACTATGGAACGGTTGCTGTGTTTGAGGATCTGTACGGCAACCTCTGGGATCTGCTTCAGCTCACCAAATAAAAAAGACCTCGTAAGTTTTAAAAACTTACGAGGTCTCTCGCTCATGTGCGTCTATCTTCGTTTAGCGGCGTTGTCCAGCTCTTCGCGTGTGAAGCCGTAGCCATCAACTTCAGCTTCGTAAAGCGCTTTGTTGCCATGGCCAGATAAAAATCCGTTCAGCCGCGCCGCGACCGTTGAGTCATTAAAATCCTTAAAGTCCGGATACATCGCTCGGAATTTCTTCATCAGCGAATAGTACTTTTGCAAGCTGTATTTCTGATGGTAATCCTCAGCGATGTAAAAGGTCTCTAGGGGCAGGATCGGGGTTTTAATTTTCCACCGATTTTGTTCTGCCTGCTCGGCCGCCGTTTTGTTGGCGATGGCGAGCTGTTCGTCGTTCTCGACCCAAATGGCTGACATGTACTGCGTACTCCACGCCGCACGAGTCGGGTTATGACTGGCCCAAACCATGTTCATGATCTCTTCAAAAGAGATTTGGTTCGGATCAAAATCAACCTGCATCGCTTCGGTATGGTTGCCTAAGCTGTGATAGGTCGGGAACTTCTTTTTGCCTCCGGTGTATCCGGCCCGGGTGCGATAAATGCCTTTGACTGTCCCAAACTGGGCGTCGGGTCCCCAGAATCAACCGAGGGCAAAGGTGGCCGTTTCAAGGTCGGCCGGAACCGTTTGATCTATCTGAGGGATTGTTAGAGTCTCTGTGTTTTTTGTTTTTGAAAATAACATACTTACCTCGTTTCAGTAGAGTGTAAAAGGTAGAGGGGTTTTGTCCTCGACCCTGTGAAATCTTTTGTGTTTCGATTTCTACACTAAAATACGTCTAAAAGAGTATAACGGATTCAACTCTCAACAGTTTGATCTGGAATAAATTTTTAATAACTTACCTTGCGTTCAAGCAGACCTCGGAGGTTTTTTCTCTCGAGAAAATAATATCCTCTGGAAAGAAAACCTCCGAGGTCTTTGTTAGGAAAGCGCGTAACAACAGTTAATAAGTCATCCAAATCAAGATTCTTTGATGAGGCCAGATCGATAGGCGCTCAACAAATCTTGCAGATACTCTATTTTTTGCTGGATGGTTCTCCCCTCGTCAGTATCTTTTACACGAATCCGTTTTTGATTGTATTCCAAAATATCCGTTTGCGTTTTCATCGCGGCCGTTTCCGCCAAAAAGCGTTCTTTTGACTCAAACGGGGTGTGTGAGGCGAGCAACAAACCGTATGAGTTGTAAATCAAACTATATCCGGCAATCCCCGTAATCGACTGATAAGCCTTGGCAAATCCCCCATCAATAACCAGCATTTTCCCATTGGCCTTAATCGGGCTTTCCCCTTTCTTGACCTGTACCGGTACATGCCCACTAATAATGTGGCCCGTTTCAGGGTCAAGACCAAACTCTTCTAAAATGGTGTCGGCCGTTTTTTCATCATCCCGTAATCCATAAAAAGCATTTTTGTCTTCTTGGTGCGTTTTCTTATCCTCGATAAAGTAGCGTTCAAAGGTCGCCATCTTGCTTTTACCAAACAGAGGAGACTTTGCCCCGGTCCACAAATACCACAGCACATCTTGCCCATACTGTTTAAGCTCGGGGTCTTTGCTGAAAAACCCTTGACGGGCCAAACGATCTAGCCGATCCAAGAATCGCTTCCCTCTAAACTCTTGTCCTTCAACTCGAATCGCCATAAACGACCCATCATCTTCCATGGCGATACAGCCGTGGTAAAGCAAATTGCCGTTGTAGACCAGATACATGCTCCCTTTAGAGAAGAGAAAACGGACGTGCTGTTGTAATTTTTCGCTTTTGGTAAATGCCTGCAACAGCTTTTCAACCGCATTTTCTTCGTCTTTTGTTAGCTCATATGGATTTTTAGGATCAATGGTTGGGAAGAGGGTGTCGAGCAATGGATACTCGTTTCCATCGATCTTAATCGTCCCCTTTTTGTAATTGATCTTGTCTAGCAACAATCGATCCTTCATTTCAAAATGGGGCCGCCGCTGAATAATTTGCGCCTCTAATTTGAACTGGATCACGGCGATCGCTTTTTGCATCCGCGCCATCATCTGTAGCTCATTCTCGGTAAACTCCTCATCTTGAGACGTTTTTGGAAAAAAGATGGTGCAAGGATCATCTTTGTAGGCGTTCATGGCAAAGGTTGCCAGCGGCAAAAGGCTGATAGCATATCCATTCTGGAGCGTTTCCATGTTGGCGTAGCGTAGTGCGGTGCGCACAACGTTGGCCATGCAAGCGGCGCTCCCGGCCGCGGCCCCCATCCAAACCACATCGTGATTGCCCCACTGAAAGTCAAGATTGTGGTATCCCATCAGCATATCCATGATGTGGTGCGCCCCTGGCCCTCGATCATACACATCACCGATAACGTGCAAACGGGCGATGGCTAAACGCTGTATCAGCTCGACCAGCGCCTCAATAAATTCTCCGGCCTGATCTAAACAGATGATCGTGTCGATAATCGACAGATAGTAAGCCTCTTTATTCAACACCCCTTCCTGCTCATGGAGCAGTTCCTCCATCACCGAAGAAAAGTCTTCTGGGAGTGAAGCCCGAACATAGGCACGGCTGTATTTAGATGCCACGCGGCGGCACAGTTTAATCAGACGAAATAGGGTGATGCGGTAAAAAACGGCCGGGTCATTTGTGTTTTTGAGTAACTCGGTTAGCTTTTCTTCGGGGTAGCAAACAAGTGCCAAAAGGTCACTTTTATCTTCATCGGTTAGTTCATAGACAAAGAGTTCATCAATATGCCGGCCGATAGAGCCGGAACCTGTTTTTAGCACATGGTCAAAGGCTTCAAACTCTCCGTGGATGTCTGAAACAAAGTGCTCGGTCCCTTTGGGCAATTGTAGGTCAGCGACTAAGTTAATAATTTCAGTTGAGGCTGAACGAATGGTTGGATACTGCTGGGCTAAAAGCTCGAGGTAGGCTTTGATCTCTGGTGAAAAATTCATAGTTTGATTGGTAGATGCATGGATGAGATTAAATAGTCAACACCTATACAGTTTACGGCCGCCGGTTACAAACCTGCCCCCATTTTGAATTAGCTCCAGAATTTTATCAACCCTCTAACCTAGACCTGACAGGTTTCGAGAACCTGTCAGGTCTAAAATTACTACATTTTCCGCCCAGGAGTCCAAGGGGCACCGGCCGCGGCTAAATCTTTCTCCAGCTTGACCAAATCCTTTTCGATGGTTTTTGTCAGCTTCTTCTTGATGTCAGCAAACTCAGATTCTGCCCAAGCCACCGTCTCCTGCATCGTTTGGGTCGGTTCCTGACGGGTGAACCAGCCGCCGTAACGAACCATCCAAATCCGGCCGTAAAGCGAAGCTGGCCCTGGCTCGTCAAGCTTGGCGCGGGCCTCAGAGCCGACCAAGCGGGTCCGTTGCGCCCTAATATCGGCCGTGAGTTTGTCAATGCGTTTGAACATCTTGGTATCTGCGGCCGGAGTCGCCACAATCGCCTTGCGCAAATAGGTGAGCCGTTCTTTTGCACGCCCAATCTCGGCCGAGGCGCCACTCATCCCCACCAACAACTCTGACACAGTTTTTTGGAAGGCAACCGCTTTGCTGAAATCTGTTCCGTCAGGGGCGGTAGGGACCGGCTTAACCACAAACGAGCGAGCTTCGCCTAACGATTTGACTTTGCCATCGGCGATCAGAACCAGCTCGGCCGAGTAGGTGCCGGGAGCCACCAGCGCGCCCTTCGGCTCACTTTCCCACGGGAACAAAAAGTCAGGCTTTTTGAGCCGTACCGGTTCCGGCGGTTCTAGCCGCAGGTCCCAAGCCATCCTGCCCAAACCGGCCTTGGCTGGAGCTGAAAGGCGACGCACTTGATTGCCATCACCATCTTTTATAACGATTAGGAGTTGTGGATCAGCTTCGTTCAGCTCGGCCGTGAGGGTGTCCCAGCCGGGGAAGTCTGCGTTTTTACCTTCGGCTTTCAATTTCTTCTCGGCCGCATTCCGTTTTTCTTTTTTCGTTTCAGCACCCTCTTTCAAATAGTAAGTGATCGTTGCGCCAAAGTCAGGATTTGGGGTTTTGTACAGCGTCGCCCCCATCGTCGGCATTCCGGCCGATTGGGACGGCACCTGTGGCACATACCACCAGGCATCCCGAATCGGGAATATGCCGCTTTCAGTTGCGTCACCAGCAAGGTCACGGAGCGGGCTGTAATCGTCAAAGACGTAAAAACCCCGGCCGAAGGTCGCCCCAACTAGGTC
>JAHDGV010001150.1 GCA_020631655.1 Chloroflexota bacterium
AGACACAAACTGGGCAGAAGGGGGCGTTGTATTTGACCCCATTCAAAAAGTGCTATTGTTTTGGGGAGGGGAAGATTTACGCTTTGACAGCTCTCTGCGTCGAACGTACCTTGAATTAATGCAATACCAGTGGCCCGATTGGGAGCTACGTTGGGCACACCAAGGACAACTTGATCTGGCTGACTATTTAAACATCGAGTCAAGCGTTTTGATCACACCCGATTTGGCGTCATCAGAAATGAGCGTCCCGACGAGGCCGTCTGATTTAGCGCTGGTTGATTTTGTTATTACGATCAATTTTGAAGATGTAGGACGCTGGGTTTTCCCGATTAACTCGGGTTATTATTTTTTAAGTTGGCTGGCGCGTGGACCGGTGATTCTTGAAAAATCTAAGGCAGAACGAGAGTTTCAAACGTTTAATTTTTCTGAGCATGGGGTTGACTTCCCATTTGCAGGCATTCATATTGATGAAGCTGAACGGCTAATAACGATTTGGTCTTCAGATGCGTTTCACTTGCCGGCCGAAATTTCGGTTAAATGGCCGGGATGGCGATTTGAATTGGTGAATGATGACTCTGCCCAGCATGTTGCACTGGCGGAAGGGGCGATCACTTTTCCAGAACCAGATCAGGAATTGCATTTGGAACAACTTGCAAAGATTCTGCTTCCGCAATCACCGTCTCCGCTAGATGCCTTGGCGAATATGGTGGCCAACTTCAAAGCAGAGGATCAGAACGTACAAGTGAACCCACACGCGATGCAATACAACCCGCTGGAGCTTTCAGAAGAGGTGAAAGCGGAAATATTTAGCGAGGCGGTGCTGCAATGGAGGCAGAGTAGGCATTTGGAGTAGGGCTACAGTTTTGTGTTTTTCCTCGCCCGCCTGCAGCGTTCTGAGCAGTAGCGGATCTCGTCCCAGTTTTTCTCCCACTTTTTGCGCCACGTAAACGGCCGGTCACAAACCGGACAGACTTTTGTAGGTAGATCAGATTTTTTGCGCATTTTTGCCATAAGAT
>JAHDGV010000322.1 GCA_020631655.1 Chloroflexota bacterium
GTTCGTTAAACGTTGCGGCAACGACCATCAGCGAAAATTCAGCAACAGAAGATGGAGGCGGTCTCGTAAATTTAGGAACCTCAGCCCTCATCACAAGCAGTTCAATTTACAGCAATACGGCCGTTGTTTTTGGTGGTGGCGTTGCTAGCAATGGGCCGCTGACAATCACGCAAAGCACGCTCTACCAAAACGTCGCAAACAGTGGTGGTGGAATGTACACCGGGGATAGTGCTTCCCTGACCAACAGCACCTTCAGCGAAAACACAGCCAGTGTTAGCGGTGGTGCCATTTATATGACCGGGACGCTCACAATTGATAGCGGCACGTTTAGCGGAAACTCAGCCCAAAGCGGTGGGGCATTCTTTGGGACAGGAACAATCAATCTGCAAAACACGCTCATCGATGCAGGTGACACCGGCACAAACTGCTTTGCCACAGTCAATATCACCTCAAACGGCCACAACTTAGACAGTGATGGAAGCTGTAACTTAGCTGGATCTGGTGATATCTCGAACCAAGATCCGCTGTTAGGTCCGCTTCAAGATAATGGTGGTGACGCGTTCACCCATGCGTTGCTTGAAGGTAGCCCGGCCGTTGATGCAGGTGATACGGCGTTAATCGAAGATCAGCTTGGAACAGCCCGGCCGCAGGGTGATGCAGATGACATCGGCGCGTTTGAGCTCATTCAATCAATTTTGCCGGGTCCAGCCGACCCGGAGATTGAGCCACCAATTGGCAGTACGATCGAAACCAACCAGCCGACCTTTAACTGGGATGATGCGTTCTATGAAAACCCGGCCGTTGTCAGCTACACGCTAACCATTACTCAAACGGACGCGGTTCGCACGGTAGAAGCAACGGTGTATACCTTCGAAACCACAGATACATCATTAACGGTGAATTCGGAGCTTTCGAGCGGCAACTATGCTTGGTCAGTGCAGGCCCATGACGCTACTGGGGATGTGGTGGCACAATCGGCTGAGTTCAATTTTGTGCTAGCCGTGGATGAATCCGAACCAGCCGTGCATCGAGTTTATTTACCGATCATGGCCCGGCCGTAAGCTATAAAGAGTCGGTCAAAATTAGCCCTAAAGTTTTCGTACTGCAAACCTAGTACTTTATAAAGTATATAAACTGCACTTTTTGCGATAACGTCATACCTGCGGAGGCAGGTATCCAGCGCTAAGCCTGGCACTGGATTCCCACCTTCGTGGGAATGACGTCTACTTCAGTTGCTTTAACTTGCTTACTTTACAGAGTACTAAGGCTAGTCTTCCGGCTCTATATATCCAAAATGTTTGGCAACCGCTTTAATCACAAACTCCATCCGCTCGGCCGCATCCTTCGTCCATTTCTCATTAAAGCGCACCGTCCAAACCAAGTCGCGTAGCAGAGAGTAATAGTAAAACTTATCCTCAAAAGGTCCGAAGGCTTTATCCGTGTCGCTGATTCCGTATCCCCTAAGAATCATGCGCACATATTTCCAACGAAAATCAACAAAATCCCAGACCGGATCACCCGATTTGCACTCCCCAAAGTCGATCATGCCGGTTAGCTCACTTGTGTCGAGATCGCCGTAAAAGTGGACCAGCCCAAAATCTCCGTGGAGCAATTTTCCCTGTTCGAGCGTGTCCAGGATATTTTTATGGTCAGCCACAATGGTACGGGCTAAACCTAGCAGATCATTGTTGAAATAGGGATTCCCTTCTAGTTTGGCAAGACCGGGCTCAACGGCCGCCAGCGCCGCCGTTTCCCAATCGTCATATTTACCCCGTACGCGGCCGTCTGGTGCCACAATCAACTGACCGTACCCTTCAACCGGAATGGTGTGCATGACTTTCACCGCTTCGCCAATTTTGATTAAGAACGGGTCGCGTAACTCCGGCTCAAGATCGGCCGTTCGCAAATCAATCCCCTGAATTTTTTCAACCAAAATGAATGGTGCTGGCAGTTTTGAACAGCCCCGGTCCACCTTATAAACTTCAGGTGCGGGCAATCCTTTGGCTCGACACTGTTCGTACGACCATGCCTCTTGCACCACAATATCAACATCAATCCCGGCCGGGTCGATCATTTTAAAGATGGCACTTTTATCGTTGGCCGTCCCTTCATAGACGATCGAGTCTGTATGAGAAACGTGGGTTTTTAAGGATGTGAGTGGGCGGCCGAAAAACGTCTCAAAAACGCTTTTGATTTCAGCCTCATAGGCTTGATTCGTAAATTTCTGTGTGCTCATTTAATCAAAATTTTTGGTTAGGTAGTTTGTGGGTTTATACCTTTCAATAGCCTACCATATAGGCCAACAGTCAGACCCACTAAAACGAATAATACAATTCGCACAGCATCTCCCCAAACAATTTTTGCAGTCCCCAAAATAGCCAAAAATATTAGATTAGGCAAAAGCTAGTCGCTAAGACCCTGTATCCAATTCTGAAAATTTTGCTTTTCAGATGGGCAGTATCATACCCGCTAGTTCTCCAGATTTTAGCCAAAAAACGGGCCAAAGTTCTATACATTTCGGCCGATTTCCCTCGCCTACTCCTCCCACTTTCAGAATCATCCGCAAAAAGTACCATTTCTCCTCCTGAAATTACCTTGAGGTTAGGCAAGTAAAAATCAATAATGAAAATCGGGTTCAAGGTTTGAGCCGTCAGAAAAACAGCTCAGATCTCTACAGTCCAACTAGACCATCTCCAAGGTTTCTCCATATTTTCTGAGCAGAATTAAGTTCGGATCGCTAGTATGACACAAATTTCAACCCTTCACTTCTGGAAAGAAATCGAAAAAGACTACCCGTTCTTCGTGCAAAGGCTCGAAGATGCACCTGACCACGCACTCAGCACAAATCTGCGACGGCACACCTATTACCTGGCCATTTGGGTTACGGCCGGTTCTGGTCAGCACATCGTTGACTTTGAAAAGACAGAAATTCAGCCAAACTCCCTGTTTTTTATCCGGCCGGGGCAAGTTCAACAATGGCTTATCGAAAGCCCGGTTACCGGATATGTTTGTCTATTTAACGAAGCGATTTTCCATGTGCATGGAGCGCATCAGTTTTTTAATGAGCTGAGTTTCCTAGCCCCGTTTGTAAAAACCTCGTCTCACTTTATAGAAGATGTGGCCCAGGCTACCACCGTGAGAATGTTTTTTGAAAAAATCCTCGATGCTTATGAGGTGGCTGAGTGGGGACAAGGTGCTGAGATCTTGGCTTGGCTCCAATTGCTTTGCATTTATGCGGAGCGCCGAACTGAAGAAGATCTACTAAATTACACTTTAACCCCTAGCCAGCAAATTACCCGCGACTTTTTGCAGTTGGCCGATTGTGAGGCGTTGGAAGAGCACAACTTGTCTTTTTATGCCAGCAAGTTGGGCATTACAGTTGGCCATCTAACTGAAACGGTTAAAGCCGTTTATGGCATCTCGGCCGGCGAACTGTTACGCAATCGGCTCATTTTAGAAGCCAAGCGACTCCTAGCCCATACCGATTACACAATGGCAGAAATCGCTGAAAAATTAAACTATACCGACCCATCATATTTCGGCCGGGCATTTAAGCGAGACACGGGGCAAACGCCCAACAACTTTCGCAAAGAGTTCCGCCGAACTTGATTATTTTTAGAGACAAAAGGACAAAGTTATGGCTGCAATAGCTACAGAAAAACCAAAGAAGAAACGAAGTCTGACACAGATAAAACTGTACGTAGACATATTTTTATTGATCGGATTTATTCTGGTCAACATGCCCCAATCAACCGGAATACCGGTTCACGAATGGATCAGCTTTTTATTCATCTTGCCGCTAATCCTACACATTTTGCTCGACTGGCAGTGGGTGGTAAGCGTTACCAAGCGCATGTTCGGCCGACTGCCCGGCGAAGTGCGGGTCAACCACATTCTTGACCTCGTCATTTTTGTGATGATGGTGCTCGCCCTGTTTACCGGCACCATTATTTCAGAGGCCGCACTCCCAGCAATGGGGATCAACATAACCATCGATCCATTCTGGCAAGGGATGCACGACCTGACCGCTAACTTGACCATGCTGTTAATCGGTATCCATCTGGCCATGCACTGGAGCTGGATCAAAAGCGCCTTTCAACGGTACGTTTTTAAAAGAAATAAATAGGCAAAATTAGGAGAAAAATCATGAAACTAATTAAAGACAATTTTTGGCCAACTGTGATTATCATCGTGGCCGCTTTCATCGTCATCTTCGCATTTTGGCCACTTGAAAACACCAGCTTCGCAGATGGCTTCCGTACCGGTGGTGAGATTGCAGAAACCGCGGAAGAAGGCTTCGGAGAGAATGGCAGACTTACCGGCTTTGCCGCCCTTTTGCCGATGATAAAAGTAGCCGCCCTGATGGGAATCGGCGTCTTGTTCACCGCCATCGGTACCGGCGTTGCCCGCTTGATCAATCGATTTAGATCATCACCGGCCGCATAACCTAATTAAACGTGATGTGTAGCAATACCATGCTACGCATCACTTAAACTTACTAAGCTACAACCAGGTAAAGGAGAACCCAACATGGGACAGAAAAAACAAAACGCCATCAATTTATACATGCACGGAATTCGTGACGGGAATGCGCGAGATGCGGTTACAAAATACACCGGCGCTCGATACACCCAGCACAGCACGGGTGTGCGTGACGGCGTTGAAGGATTCGTAGAATTTTTTGAGCCGTTCATCGAACGCAATCCAATCCGTGACATCCAAATTGTGCGAGCACTTGAAGATGGGCAGTATGTTTTTGTCCATGCGTATCAGTCCCTCAACAATGGAGAAGCGGAGTGGGTTACGACTGACTTCTTTGACACAGACGAAAATGACAAAATTATCGAGCATTGGGACGTCATCGCCGCCTATTCGGCCAACACACCCTCTGGCCATACATCAACCGATGGGGCAACTGAAATTGTTGATCTTGATAAAACCGAAGCAAACAAAACACTGGTGCGCAATTTTTTCGAAGAGGTGTTAACGGGCAAAAATCCGGCCGCCATCGACAACTATATTTCAGCCGAAACATACATTCAGCACAACAAAGAAGTCGCTGATGGATTAGAAAACTTCAAGCCCTTGGCACTAGCTGAAGACAACCCGCTTGTGTACACCGATTTGGTTCTGCTAGTGGGTGAAGGGAATTTTGTAGCCACTTTGTGCAAAGCCGAATGGGAAGGCGCACCGTTTGCCCAAGTTGATCTGTTCCGGATTGAAGATGGGATGATTGTGGAACACTGGGACAATGTGGAGCCGGTTCCCCCAGAAGAAGAATGGGCGAACTCTGGCAAATTCTAATCCCTACAAAAAATTACTAGAATCTTTAAACGGCCGGTTGTGGATACCACAACCGGCTTTTTTTATCTCGTCATCCGGCCTAAAATACCGATCATGACAAGCAATCCGTACCAAACATTCGAACTTCGCCGCTTAAACGGGGACGAGGTTACTTACATCTTTGATCGCATGCCATACGCAAACGGAGCAGATGGCTATAAACGGCGGGATCAAGATCTGTGGATTGTTTACATGGATGGCTGGGGTTGGGTCGCGTGGGGTGAGGCTTACGGCATCACCGGTCGGCCGTGGTATGTGCCACCCGAACAGCAGGCTGATTTTCCACCAGAGGGAGAGTGGGTTTCTAAAAAAGGGCCAAAATCCTACGTTTATCAACTAACCTATTTGAACAATTTATGATGGTCATCAGAGCCATTTGGTCTTTTGATCTATAATTACTCCGCATGAGTCAGGAACAACCCAACAATCCGCTACACGGCATAAAGTTAGAACAAATCGTCAATGAATTGGTTGATTATTTCGGCTGGTATGAACTCGGCCGTCGTATCGATATCCGGTGCTTTAATTACGATCCTTCAGTCAAATCGAGCCTCAAGTTTCTGCGCCGCACCCCATGGGCCAGAACCAAGGTTGAAAATCTGTACCTCTCCATTTTGCCAGATATTCGGCGGGATTAACTCGATTTTCGACCGGGGATTTCTACAACCACAACCGCATTTTCAATCGATGTTGGGAAGCTCTCCGCCGTGAAAGGCCCCTCTTGGTATGCTCCACTTTCAGCCTGCTCTACAGTCACCGGATATGGCCGCACTCGCACCTTGGTCGGATCAAACCACGACTGCCCCGTTTTAATGTCAAACTCCCAGCCGTGCCACGGACACCGGATAATTTCACCCTC
>JAHDGV010000323.1 GCA_020631655.1 Chloroflexota bacterium
CTCAGACGCCTACTTTCTCAACTTAGTTGCCTACATCCACCAAAACCCACAGCAACACCAGTTTGTAGATGATTTCCAGCAATGGAAATGGTCGTCCTACGATGGATTGCTTTCAGATGGCAATACAAAGCTCAAACGAAACCAAGTCTTAGACTGGTTCGGCAACAAACCACAATTTATCGATTTTCACCAAAACCCAGTCGATGAACAACTGCTTAAAGAGTTGATATTTGATGAAAACGTGACATCATAAAACCCTGAAACTCTAGGGGACCAAGGAAAGTAAAGATGGATCGTGTAAAACTTTTAGAAATGGTGCGGGAGCGTCAGCTTGGCGAAATCAATCGCAGAGATTTTTTGATAAAAGGGGCCTCACTTTTAGGGAGCAGTGCGGCCGCAATGACGCTCCTCTCAGCATGCACCTCAACAGACGGAGACATCGCATCCCCTGTGGTGAACGAAGCTGAGGCCCCGATTGAACCGGGCACAGAATCGGCCGACGGACTGACGATGGGCGTAGTCAGTTATCCCTATCAAGATGAGCAAATCATGGGCTACGTCGCGTATCAGCCAGACCAAGAGCCTCGGCCGATTGTGATTGTGGTTCAAGAATGGTGGGGACTTAATGATCACATCAAAGATGTGGCGCGTCGTTATGCCCAAGCCGGATACGTCGCCTTGGCCCCCGATCTGTACAGAGGCGTTGTGACAACAGAGCCGAATGAAGCCCGAAAAGAAGCGATTGCACTGACATCTCGCGATGCGGTTGGTGAAATTGCGGCCGGAATCGCATACCTGAAGAGCCAATCCTACACTACCGATAAAGTGGGTATTACCGGCTTTTGTATGGGTGGCGCGCTGGTCTACATGAGCGCGGCCAACCTAGCCGAAATTAATGCTGGAGCCGCGTATTACGGCCGGCCGCTAGACCCCACAGAGGCAGCCAAAGTCTCAGTCCCCATCCACACCTTTCTAGGCACAGAAGATGGCATCTCGGCCGATGCGGTTGGTGCCATGCACGCTGTTTTTGACGACAACGGGGTCACCAACGTGTTCCAACTTTATGATGGGGCACAACACGCCTTTTTTAACGACACCCGAGCGGCATACGATCAAACGGCGGCCGAAGATGCTTGGGCCAAAACCCTTGCTTGGTTTGAAACCCATCTTGCCTAAAGGTTCTCACCAATCTTGATTGGTGTGTAAGCGTAGCGACATCATCCACCAATCTCCGATTGGTGTGTAAGCGTAGCGACAGAGACATGCATTACCCTTGGATCAACCTCATCTTACTGGCCCTTCTCGTGCTACAAACCGGCACAGGCCTGTTAGGGTTGGTTAACGGAGAAGAAACCTTTAGCTGGATTCTTTGGTTACATGGGATTGGAGCCTATGCGCTCACCGTTTTACTCTGGTGGAAAAGTGACATCATTCTGCATGCGGTGCGGCGCAAGAATCGCTGGACGATTCAGCGCATTTTGTTTGCCCTCACGGCCGTTCTACTGGTGCTCACCATCTTGTTTGGCTTTTTGTGGACCTTCAATGGGCCCATCTATTGGCTCAACTTTAGTCTAGTCAGTCTCCACATCTACATCTCCGTCCCACTCATGATCCTAATGCTCTGGCATGCTTGGAAGATGCGTTTTGTACTCCGGCTCCCTGAAACTAAAGATCGCAGACTGTTCTTGTATTCGGCCGGATTATTAACAGCTGGGCTAGCTTTGTGGCGTGGGGCTATCACGGCCAAAGATCGATTTGATCTATCTGGAGCGGTCCGGCGATTCACAGGCTCGTACGAGACGGGTAGCTTTACCGGCCGGTTTCCTGCGGTTAGCTGGATCGCAGACCGGCCTGCTCCTATCAACCCTGCCACATGGCGCTTAAGCCTAACGGGCGCTGTCAGCCATCCACTAAACTTGACCTTAGCCAACCTGCGCACCATGCCCCAAACGGAGCAAACGGCCGTGCTTGATTGCACCGGCGGCTGGTACACCGAGCAAATCTGGAGCGGGGTTAGCGTAGCCCACCTGCTTGAACAAGCGGGGGTTTCTGCGGCCGGAGCCAGCATAACCTTTCGGGCAGTTTCTGGGTATCAACGTCGTTTTGGGTTAGATGAGGCTCGCACTTTTATACTGGCCCTTGATGTGGCCGGGCAACCTTTGCGGCACGGCAATGGTGCTCCCTTGCGCCTCGTTGCCGTCAACGAGCGAGGTGTCGAATGGGTTAAATGGATTTCCCACATCCAAGTCAACTCCACCAGCAAATGGTGGCAATTGCCGCTTCCCGTACGCTAGCCAGCCATCTCAACCATCTGCGGCCGTTCACTTAAATTCGGAGACAAATTAGGTAACGTTAGAATAAATGTCGTCCCAACATTCAGTTGGCTCTCCACTGACAGCTCTCCATCTAAGACTTCAGTCAATTTTTTACTAATGGCAAGCCCCAATCCGGTCCCTTTAAACGCAGACTTGGCATTCTTAGCCTGGCTGTAAGAATCAAACAACTGCGGCAAATATTCTTCAGGAATCCCGATACCCGTATCTGAAACTTTAAATTGATAGGTATTTTCATCAATTAAATCAAAGTATAAGTGGATTTCTCCATCCTGTGTGAACTTCGCCGCATTACTCAACAAATTAATCAATATCTGCCTTAGCTTCTGCCGGTCGGTTGCCAACTTTTGGTCAAACTCAAGACCAGATATCAGCACGTTGCCGTTTTCTTTGGCGATCGGATAAACCGTTGCATAAATTTCGTTGATCAGATCCAAACCTGAAAACTGATTCACAAAAACATCAACACCCTCTGATTCGATTTTTGAGAAGTCTAAAATATCATTGATGAGAGACTGCAAATATTTTCCAGCTTTGTGAATGTGTTGCACATCCTCAAATACTTCGGCATCAATTTCTATATCTTCCTCAGCCTCGATATCCATAATATCTTCACTGTATCCGATAATCGCATTTAACGGGGTTCGCAATTCATGGGTCATTGTAGCGAAGTATTTGTTCTTTAATCGATTTTGCTCTTCTGCCATCGCTTTAGCATCAATTAAAGTTTGGCTATTGCCAACCGTATTTTTAACGATCACAAAGACAATAAAACAAGTCGCTATCATTATTCCGGCCGAAACGATCCCCGGTGTGGGAATCAAAATTGGGCCGGTACCCAACGCATAAAATCCAGCAGAATCTAACCACACCATAAACACAACACTAAGCAGAGTAACACCCCCAAAAACAGTCACCATTCTGCGCCCCATAAATGCGGACATCAGCAACAAAATCACCGGTATCGCTTGCATGGGAACACTCGAAACTCCCTCGTTTAAAATTGCGGCCGCAACTGAACTAAAGTAGGCTAAAACCAGCGAAATGCAACAGGCCATCCTAAAGTATCCACGCATTAAAATGACAAATGAAGTTAGAGCGGAAATTGCCAACAAACCACAGATAGCCCGCCCAATAAACTGCTCTGGTGCAGACAGCGTAATCAAAAAATAAATGGCTACCGCAAATAAAGTAATGCACATGTAGTAGCTGATCGTAACCAAAATATTGAACCGCTCATCTTCATGTTGCGGAGGGCTCAAAGCTACTATCAGTTCACTCAAAAAGGCGGGAAACTTCATAAGGGCTATTTTTGCAAAGACTGCACAGGTCTACTTATTCGATAATTGATTGGGCACAACAATAGTTCAGCCATAGCATCGTGTAAATCCCTCAATAGGACCAAACTTAGAATGATTCTTAGGTTTTGACTCATTCAGATAGGAGGTTGATAATCTTGATAAACAAACTCCCTGAAATCATCGTTTGTTTTGGAACGAAACATGGACTTTATACTCAGAAATTTCGACCCGGCCGACGCCCCGCAAGTTAATTCAATTGCCGTCAATGCCTTTTCTCAGTTTAAGGGTAAATATTCAGATTGGGACACCTTTCTACAGGGGGTAGGCAAAATGTCAGAGCTGGCAAGAACGGCCGAGCTGATCGTCGCGGAGACAAATGGCAAGATTGGCGGCGCAGTAGGCTATGTTGGGCCCAATATCGAAAAAGCGTACTTTCCGTTCAAGGTCCCCTGCATTCGGATGCTGGTGGTTGATCCAGAAGCCCGTGGGAACGGCCTCGGCCGAGCGTTGACGCAGGCCTGCATCGATCGAGCCATTCGTGACGGAGCAGAGCAAATTGGCCTGCATACCTCCCCAATCATGGAAGTTGCATTACCCCTCTACCTACGGATGGGTTTCACAAAGCATCATGACATCAAACCAATCCGCGGTGTGCCGTATGCCATCTACTATAAACGGCTAAATCAACTTGCTTAAACAGGATTCTCCAAATAAAAAAGGGCTGACCCCGAAAGATCAGCCCTTATCATTTTAAATCGGTTGCCCTGCGTCTATAGCGATTTTACATGAGCGATCAAATCGTCAATCGCCACAATATCACGATCACTGGCCGAGCGCAGTTTCACTTCGGCACCGCCGTTTTCTAAACTGCGCTTCCCAATCGAGATACGAATCGGCATACCCATCAGGTCAGCATCTTTGAACTTAACCCCGGGATTTACTTTTGGCCGATCATCATAGATGACAGAAAAACCGGCCGCTTTTAAATCTTTGTACATCTGATCACAAATCGCTTTCGGTTCTTCCTCTTTACCCAAGCTCATCAGATGGATATCGTAAGGTGCTACGCTTCGCGGCCACATAATGCCGTACTCATCGTGGTACTGCTCTACGATGATGGCCATCAGCCGGTCCAAGCCAATCCCATAAGACCCCATATACACATGGTAAGGCTTACCATCAGGGCCAAGAGCGGTTGTATTGGTTGGCACACTGTAACGCACCCCCAGCTTAAAGCAGTGTCCCGCTTCAATCGCTTTGCGTGAGCTCAATGTCCCGTCTCCACAAACGCCGCACACATGACCATTGCCGGCCTCAGCAATATCAGCAATTTCTGTCACTGCAAAATCGCGCGGGTAGTTGGCGCCGGTGTAGTGGTAACCCACATCGTTGGCACCGAACACGTAGTTGCCACCATGATCCATAGATGTGTCAGCAATCACATACACGCCGTCACTTTCTACATCTTTTGCCACATTCAGGCCGATGGGGGACGCATACCCCGGAGTTGCTCCAATCGCTTTGATTTCTTCTTCTGTCGCAGGGCGCAGTTCCATGCCGCCTAACGCATTCGAGAGCTTCACTTCGTTGACGTCCAAGTCTCCGCGAATCACAACAAAAACAAACTTACCTTCTTTTTCGCTTTTGCCGGGTGGGGTTGCCCACAAAAATACCGCTTTTAATGTTTGGCTGGTTGCCACGCCGCAGAAATCTGCTACGGCTTGAATCGTTTTGCAATCAGGCGTTTCAATTTTTTCTAGTGCATCTTCACTTTCAGGTTTTGATCCTGTGCGCACAAATACGGCCGCCTCTACATTGGCCGCATAATCGCAGTTGCTACACTGGATAAAATCATCTTCACCGGTTTCATGCGGGAACAAAAATTCATGGGATGATTTACCACCCATCGCACCTACATCAGCCTGTACCGGAACCACATCAATCCCACACCGGTTAAAGATATTGAGATAGGCCTGATACATGTCAGGGTAATACTCGTCCAGCCCTTCTTCATTCAGGTGCATGCTGTAGGCATCCTTCATAATGAATTCGCGCAGGCGAATCATGCCGCCACGCGGCCGAGCTTCGTCCCGAAACTTTTTGCTGATGTGATAAACCATGCGGGGCATATCCCGGTAGCTATCAACTTCACGGCTAATTAAATCAACCACTACCTCTTCATGTGTTGGAGACATGCCGTACCACCGGCTACCACCGGCATCGATTTTCATCATGATGCCGCTCATCTCTTCCCAACGGCCGGTTCGTTCCCAAAGCTCTCGCGGATGCATGTTCGGCATCAACATCTCTTGCCCCATCACATCGTCCATCTCTTCAGACATAATGTCATGGATGTTACGCAATACACGATACCCCAAGGGCATGTATGTGTAGATCCCAGCCCCCAACGGCCGAATAAAGTTTGCCCGAATCAGTAGTTTATGGCTTGCCATCTCCGCGTCAGATGGGGCCTCTCGCAATGTTTTTCCAAACGATCTGGAAAGCTTCATATTTATTTCCTGCTTTATTAAATAAAGATTGTGACTATACAGGTGTCTGGGTTTGCC
>JAHDGV010000324.1:0-4562 GCA_020631655.1 Chloroflexota bacterium
GCCATTATCGAATTGAAGAAATAATTGGCTCTGGGGGGATGGCTCGAGTTTATAAAGCGTTTGATGATCGTGTCCAACGATTTGTTGCTGTAAAAATGCTGGGGGAGCATTTTACGAACCAAGATTATCTATTTGAGCGATTTGAACAGGAAGCCCGACTGATTGCATCTTTGGAGCACCATTCAATCGTGCCGGTCTATGACTACGGAAACCATGAGGGGCGGCCGTATATCATCATGCGCTTGATGGACGGTGGCTCGCTGGCTGACCGGCTTGAGCAGGGGCCTGTTCCTTTAAAAACGATTTCAGAAATTCTGAATAGAGTCTGTGCGGCACTAGACAAAGCACATGCAAAAGATGTGATTCATCGTGATATTAAACCGGGGAATATCTTGTTTGATGACGATGGTATCGCGTTTTTAGCTGACTTTGGCATTGCCCGCTTTTCCGAAATGACCCAGTCAGGGGTTGTTGTCGGATCACCTCACTACATGTCGCCCGAGCAAGCAAAAGGGAAGCCGATCGACGGCCGCTCAGACGTGTATCAGCTGGGCGTTTTGCTGTTTGAAATGCTAACTGGCTTTTTGCCCTTTGATGGCGAATCTATCGACTCAGTCATTTATCAGCATGTGCATGAGCCGGTCCCGCGCTTAACAAATTATCCACCAGACTTAGCAGCCAAGTTGCAAGATCTGCTCAATCACGCTTTAGCCAAAGATCGGGATCAGCGGATTGGCTCTGCAATGGAGCTAGCCAATCAGTTTGCCAAATTGGTGCCAAGTGATGAGCCAGAACCCCGTCGCATTGGTTTGGGTAGACGCGGCCGCCGTGCCACCAGCGGTACGTTAGTCGATGTAAATACAGACACCGTCTTAGATTATCCTATCGGCCGGCCGCAATCGGTTATTTTGCGCATGGTCATGTGGCTCGTTGGAATTGTGGCTATCCTAACCGGAATCTATTTTATTCCGGGTGTGAGGAGCAATTCAGGTGTTCAGGCTGTTGCTCAGACTGTTAGCCGAGCTGTTCAGGATATGCCGGGGCTGGCCCAAGATATCCAAGAACGTGGAGCTGACGCTATTTTTGAGGTAACTGGGAACGCAACATCAACCCCTTTGCCAACACCAACAGAGATTCCATCAACCTCAACGCCGGTTCCGCTCTTGGTTTTAGATGAATCGGAAATACCAACCAATACACCAACGCCAGAGCCACTACCTGAAACTAACCCAGCTACCGAGACCCCAACGCCCATCCCCCCAACATTGCCACCAACGGTAGAACCAACACCAACAGAAAGCGTTATTGAACCAACAAGTACGCCAGATACCGATGTGATTCCCCCAACAGAAGTACCGCCAGATCAAGTCATTAGCGGCCGTGAATTGGCCGAGCTTACCGGCAGTACCGGAACCTTGGTTTACTCATTACGACGGGCGAACGAGAATTTTTCAAATCTATATATTCGTGATGTTGAGGACAATGTTGTCCAGATCACGACGGGTGATGTAAATGACTGGGGTGCTGTTTGGTCGCCAGACGGTAGCGTTATTGCATATTTCTCGGAGCAAGGGGACCGTGAAGTAAAAATTATTAGCCCGAACGGATTGAGCCCAAACCCGCTAACCATTAACTCGTTTGCGGACGAATATCCTCAATTTGATCCCACCGGCCGCTTCGTTCTGTTCCATTCAAACAAGCCAATTCTTGGGGATGAAGAAGTTGAGTTTAGCATCTTCAGAACTGAGCGTGGGGCGCCCAACGAAGAGACTCGGATTGTCAGAAACGGCCGAGACAACTTCTCTCCATCAGTTTCACCCGATGGCACGAAATTGGCCTATGAATCAACCGTTGGCGGTTTACGGCAGATTTTTATCTACGATATCGATACTCAGCAAGAGACGCAGTTGACATCATTCCCGAACGGGTGGGCCCGCCATCCTGTTTGGTCTCCTGACGTTGATAATCCACAAATCGCATTTTTCTGGTTCCGTGAGCAAGGAACGCTGTCAGAAATTTTCGTCGTCAATCCAGATGATGGCCAGACAATTGAAGTCACCTCGAACTTTGCTGAACCCAGCTTCCATCCATCATGGGCACCTAACGGAGAGTATATTATCTTCCATGCCCATATGACTCAGGAAGAGAACAATCGTGACCTGTGGATGATTAAGCCTGACGGATCTGGTCTACGCCGTATTACAGATACGCCTGACCGTGAGGTTCAGCCCAGCATCCGGCCGCTTCCGCCTGAAGCTGAAACAACTGAAGAAGCCCCTGCGGAAGAGTCTGGCGACAATTAGTTTTTCTTTTTTCGGTTAATCCAAAAGGTAAAAAATCGATCGGTCAGATTGGGGAAATGCCGATTCGCCTGCACAAAAATCAGATCGTACCAAGTGATATAAATCTCAAGCTTTTGTTTGATAATTGCTTGCCGCACAACTTTGGCAACCTCGGCCGGGTCGATGCCCGCATTTCGTAGCAGAGGACCTGTTTTTTGCCCCAGCTTGGATTCATGGAACTCTGTGTGTGTTAGCCCAGGGTATAGGATCGACACCGTAATGTCTGAATTGGCGAGCTCCATGCGTAAACCACGGCTGTAGTGGTTAACTGCAGCTTTGCTGGCTGAATAGATCACTTGGCTGATCATCGGCCGATCTTCGATAATCGACGATACGTTGATGATTTGCCCCCGCTTGTGGGTGTGTGCCTCGGCCGTTTGTTCCCCCATCGCTCGGGATGCAAACTGAGAAAGCCATGCAAGCCCGTACATATTTGTTTCCCAAACTGTTTTAAAATCCGCCTCAGGAATGTCTGTAAGATGGCTGGCGTGCCCGACCCCAGCATTGTTGATTAAGACGTCGATCCGGCCGAATGTCGCTACCGTTTGCTCGATTATGTTTGCGCAAAATTCTCTGTCTTGCACATCCCCGCATAGGCATAAGATATTTTTACCCGAGGGGCGCAACTCTGCCTGTAGAGCATCTAATCGTGCCTGTCTACGGCCAGTGAGCACCAGACGACCGCCATCTGGTGCCAAATTCCGCGCGATAGCCTCTCCAATGCCTGCGGTAGCTCCTGTAATCACAACGACTGAATCTTTGATCAGCACCGTTTATTTCTCCACAAATCGGGCCAAGAAATTGTGGATCACCTCGTCCGGCACCTCAAGATCTAGGTTTGCTTCACCGGGCAGTTCTTCAAGGCATTCTACACGGGCGTTATCATCCGCTACAATAATCCCTTCAGCAATGACGCCGCCCGTTCTGGCCGCCCGCAATTTAAACGGGACCTCGCCCCCAAATTGATTCACAATATTTCTATCTGAACACAGAGATCTAAAGGCCGGCCGGACTTGTTGGGTGCACAGAACCAGTTCTAATTCACTCGCATCTTCGGGCAACCATTCCGGCTTAACGAGGTTGCTAGAGGCTTGTAGAAAGCCATCAGTCTCTGTAAATGCGACGGCCGGGTGGATACCGGGATTCTCAGTGTACAGCGTTGCTTCCTCCAAAGGAATACCAGAGCAGACCGAGAACGCCGCATCTAAAATTGTAGCGGCACCGCCAACCTGTCTAACCCGCTGGAATGCGATTAAACCGATGATGACAAAAGCTACCAGTGTAAAAATTAAGAGGGGTAGGGCTGTTGCAAAAGCGACCCGGCCGGTTGTTTTATAAATTTCTTCGTTTTCATCCATACTATGTTTGCCTGCTTTGTTTGTTCCACAAAAAGAAACGGGGAAACGAGACTTTTGATTTTAGCAGTCTAAACATCTTAATCACCTTATTTAATAACTTAATCTTACAGGATACTGCTGGGCAAAATCACATTAGAAACCTGTGTATTTCGGTTTACAATACCTGAATTTTATATTGACAAAAGATTTTTTCTTTTGTATATTTACAACTATGTAGGCTCCCTCTGAGGTGGTTGGGACAACGCCCGTTGTTCTACCACCTCGCTTTTTTTAAGAACCAAGCTCCTCAACTGAGGGGCTTTTTTATTACCGAAATGAGCTGTTAAAAGTTATTGATGGCTCAAGGATGTTGTATGAGCATATTTACCCGTCGCGCAAAAGAAGAGGCTATAAAAGGTCAAAATCGTCTTCCTCCCGGCCAGTCGTTAACCGAACGATTCCCTGTGTTGCACTATGGCCCCACAATGGTTTACCCAAATCTAGATTCGTGGGATTTACGCGTGTTTGGTTTAGTCGAAGAACCGGTTGTGTGGAACTGGGAAGAATTTAATAAGCTACCCCGCACTGAAGTTTTAATGGATATTCATTGCGTGACCAAGTGGTCGAAATTTGACACAACTTGGTCCGGCGTTTCTATGAAGACTTTGATCGATGAAGGCTTTATTAAGCCAAAACCTGAGGCTAAATATGTTGTTCAGTATTGTGAGTATGACTACACAACCAACACAACTTTAGATTTTTTGCTTCTAGACACGGTTTTGATGGCCACGCACTTTGAAGGAGAGCCTTTGACACCTGAGCACGGCTATCCTTTAAGATTTATTTGCGGCACCAAAGCGGACCGTAGCGAGACTGACGCAAA
>JAHDGV010000324.1:4662-6187 GCA_020631655.1 Chloroflexota bacterium
GCCCCTCTAGATTTTGTGTCTAGAGGGGCCGTTTTGTTTACCGGCCGATGGAGAGGTTGTCTACGGTCAAAGAGCCCCCTTCACCGCTGACCCAAATCAGCACCCTAAAATCGTAAGGGACATTGTCATTCCAACCTGTTAGCTCAACCAAATTAATTTCATATTCGCCCGGCTGGTCCGATTGAATCGCATCGAAGAAATCGTATGCGTTCCCCTGTTCTTGGATTTGGATCGTAAATCCGGTGCCGGGGGCAACATCTAAGACTTCTAGGCGGAGCAGTGGATAATCTAGAAGATTAACCGATACCGTTTCACCCTCGATCCGGCCGAACCCTTGGTCTGGCGCATTTTCAGTAATTACCAGCGCCCCAGCTGAACTTGTTTCCATTCTTACCCCAGACGGGATCCAAATCTTCTCAAGTGGACCAAACGTTTCTTCCCAGATAATTGCGCTTGTAGCTGTGGGGAGCTCTGGCCCTGATGGAATTTCGGTGGAGCTTTGATCATCGGCCAGTTCCTCACCGGTTTCCTCTGTTTCGGCCGGAACAGTGGTTTCTTCCTGCTCAGCTTCGGTCCCATCCACTTTTTCTGTGCCAGCTTCTGACTGATCGACATCTCCGCCTTCAGCCTCACCTGTCTCAGCTTCGGCGTTAGTATCTGGCTCCTCACCAGATGGACTTTCGCCTGCAACTTCTTCCGGTACTTCTTCATCAACAGTCTCAATGATCGGGTCGCTTACGACCACCGAAAGTGGATAGATTTCGACATAGTCCAAGCTGACAGGCGTATCTTCGCCCGAAACCCAGATTTGCACCCGAACGGTTCGTGTTTCGTTCCAATCTGCTGCGTCAGCGACACGGCCGGTGAACGTCCCTTCACTTTCGGCCGTTAAGAGCTGAATCGATTCACCCGTCTCTTCATCTAGCAACGCAACAGAAACTGACGCGCCAGGAGGGATGATGGTTGCCCCCAGCTTCGCTTCGATATCAAAGCCAAAGTCGAATTCAAGCGGGCTAGACTCGATTTTGCCAAACGACTCATCTGGGTTGTTTTCACGAAGTACCATTGAATTACTGCTACCCGTTTGCAGGGTAATGGTTGAGAATCGCCATTCGAGCGGATTGTCGATATCGCTACGCCACGAATTTACTTCTGTAATCAACGATTCAACATCTGTGTCTGACAGTAGTTCAAGCTCATCTAAATCAAACTGATCCAAATCTCCATAAAACAGCAGATATTCGGTGGTGTTTAAGATCGAAAGATTTTGATTGTAGGTAAACAAAATTTTATCGGCCGTGATTTGATCTGCTTGGGCAACTTGTGCCGATCCATTGCTCATGATTTGGAGCATGTTGATCTTGTCGCTGTCGCGCCACGAACGGGGGCGATCAACACCAATCGGGGTAGATGCCCCATCAAGCTGTTTAACTGAGATTTGGCGCGGCTGGCGCTCCACAATCAGCCAGTGATCACCGGCCGTCAATGGTGTCTGGTTAAACGTGCCGCTGTAAATTCCGGCCGT
>JAHDGV010001151.1 GCA_020631655.1 Chloroflexota bacterium
GTTAAATAGGTCCAAGTGTGATCTTGAATAGATGAGGTATGGGTGGCCAAGTGGCGCATCGTGATCGATGTGGCTTGATTGTGGGGATTCTTAATCTCAAATGGCAACAGGTCATTGATCTGCGTGTCTAGGGTCAAATGCCCATCTTCAATCGCCTGCATCAGGGCCACTGCCACAAACGTTTTGCTCACAGAACCCAATCCAAACGGGGTATCGGCCGTTACAGCCGTTCCTCGTTCACGATTTGCGAGTCCATGTCCATCACTCCAAATCGGCTCGTTAGGTCGGATTTTGGCTACAGCTACCCCGCCCACAATGCCGGATGAGGCGACTTCTTCGCGCACATATTTTTCAAACGCATCTGTTGAATCGAGGGGATAAGTCGGGTCCGGCCGGGATCGTTGGGGAAGCACCAAACCGGCCATATCCAAGGCGAGGCTCACAACTCTAGGCTTTGCCCAAAACAAAGCGGATAAAACTCCGATTAAGATCACACCCCCCAACACAGTTAGCGCAATCCACAGAATTCCCACGGTGCTTCTCCTTTTTCAGCCTAATCCAAAAAAATGATTGTAAACCGTTTTTAAGAAGTTAGCACAGCCAGTGCGGCTTGAATGGATGGATATCGATCACGCGGGTCTAGAGATAAAGACTTTTCGACAACGCTCTTTATCCGGCTATTAATCACCGTGTCAAAGCGATTTTGCCGTCCTTCAGCAATGCATCTTCTTTTCTCATCTAATGGAACAGCCATGTAATCATCCGTTCCATAATCGGCCGACAATTTGCCTGTCAGCAAAAAGAACACCACCGATGCCAGTGAATAGAGTTCGGCCCGTTCGTCGTATGGGATCGGCCGACCATCCAACTGCGCCTGACACACTTCTGGAGGGCTAAAATGAACCAGCGCTCCCGGATAATCAAATTGTTCTTGATTCCCAATCGAGTGAGCCAGTGCAAAGTCGAGCAAATATATCTGGCCGTCATCGTCGATCCTAAAATGATTGGGTTG
>JAHDGV010000325.1 GCA_020631655.1 Chloroflexota bacterium
TGTTCAGCAGACCCCTACTCAAAAGCGATGCATGCTCTTATTCCTTTTTCTCAATTATCTTATTGCAATTTGAATAAACCGGCAAATTATTGGCAAAATTGGATATTGTCCAGATAATTATCATAAAAATGCAAGATTGTGTAAATAAATACCACTATCAGTTGAGCTTTTTTCCAAAAGCCACCTCGCTGAGAAGGAAAATGAAATTATGAGTGTAGAAATTCTTTTGTTGTTTCTAGTTGCAACGTTAACGGTTAATTTCACCCCTGGCCCATCGATTTTATATGTTACAACCGTTGCTTCTTCAAGCGGTATCAAAGCCGGATTGATTTCTATTTTAGGGATGTCAATTGGGATATTTGCCCATGTTTTGGCGGCGGCAACTGGGGTTACTGCGCTAATTTCTGCCTCTCCAATCGCTTTTACAGTTGCAAAAAATATCGGAGCTTTATATCTTGTTTATTTAGGGATAGGGTTGCTGACTAGTTCAAAACCGGACCCAAAAACATTGTTAGTCGAAAAACATAATTCTCTATGGAACTATTTTGTTAGAGGGATTTTTGTTGATCTGCTTAATCCTAAAATCGGTATTTTCTTTCTTGCATTCTTGCCTCAATTTTTAAACTTACCGAACCCAGTAGCCCTTCAGCAGACGCTATTTCTAGGGGGAATCTTTATTATCGTGGGGGGATTGGTGAATAGCCTTTTTGCGATATTGGCGGCACAAGGGGCGAGACTGGCAGGGCCCAGATTGGAACCATTTGTAGAGCGCTGGATTCCTGGGTCTGTGTTGCTTTTATTGGGCGTACGTCTGGCGTTTTCAAAACGTTAAATGATTACATCCACAAAGAGGATTTTTAGCGTGCGACGTTGTTCCTGAATAAGCTTTAAACAGGATGATTTTGAACCTAAAAATCTTGTTTACCCTGTTAAAAATATTGGATTTTCTCTAGTTCTAACGGTTTTTGTGGGAAAGCACTCGGCAGGTGTGTCTTGCAGACTGAACTTCGGCCCTGCGTTTCAAATCTTTCATGGGTGTTATTTTTGCCACTAAAGTGGCAAAAATAACACCCATAACCCCGAGGAGCGGCCTTTGGCCGCGACATTCTTTGCGTTTTTGTTAAACCTCACAAAATCCAACAGAACTAGGGTTTTCTTATTGAGGAACAACTCTAACAGATGAAGTGACCTCGAGGGAAAAAGGCTAAGATCCCTTATTTTGAATTGATCCTTAGCGTAACAAGCGTATTTGAAAATTCACTTTTGTTCTTTTGCGATATGCTCAGTTGACCCTTTGGCAATTGAAAGTATGACGAGCGATAGATATCTGGGTGATTGACCGGTATATCAAGTTGTTCTTCAGCGATTTCGCCGATACAAGATCGCACCTCGGCCGTTAACAGCTCATATTTGTTATCCGCCTGAGCATCGCCAAGTGGATAGCGCCAAGTGCAGTGATAAGAAGCTTTTTCCGCATCTTCTGAAATTGAACATTCATCCGCTTCGGCCAAGTAAAAAAAAGTTTCATACTGCCTTGAATGATCATCGCTGGGTTCTAACCGAATAGTCAGAAATTCTGAATTTGCTTCCTCAATTAGCTCCAAAAGATCGGAACACAAACTTGAGGTTTTTGGCCAGAAGTTATAAACAGCAACGACCCCAATTCCTATGACGATTACAATAAAAACAGGCCAATATCTTTTAAAATTAATCATGTCAAATTACCATCAAAATTTGCTATTGAAATTAGAAGTTTCGCCGTAGCTGAAGCGTTGCCAAGATGCCTAAACCGCCTGCGATCACAAGAAAACCATAGGTGAGTTGATACCCTACAATATCGGAAAAACCCATCGCCTGGCCAGATTGCAGAATGACCCCGGCCGTAGACACCGCCAACATCGATCCTGAAAAACGAGTCATCGAATAGACCCCGGCCGCTAGCCCCGTTTTGTCATCAGCAATGTTTCTGAGCGCAGTCCGATGTTGAGCCGCCAATGATAACCCAGCGCCCAATCCGTGCAGAATAACGCCCAAGACAACTGAAAAAAGCGGCAAATTCGCAGGTAATAGAGCGAAATACCCCATCACGGCCATTTGAATGGCGAGGCCCAAGATGATTAGTTTGCGATTGGGCCACTCATCTGCCAATCGGCCGCCTACTCGAATAAAAATGAGTAAAGAAAGGGAATGAACGGAGATGATCAAACCGGTCTTCAATGCGGAAAGATCATAAACATCAGCCAAATAAAGCGGAATCAAAAACGAGATCCCTCGCATCATCGCCATACGGAATCCCGAGCCGAGCGAGGCCGGGGCAAACCCATCAACCCTTAAGATTTTAAGATCGATTAGAGGATCAGGGTGGCGTTTTTCCCAGATAACAAAGCTGATTAAAAAGAGAATAAAACCGGCAAAAAAACGAAAGTCTCTAAATGGTTCAACACCGGTTATCGGCCGGCTAGACAGGTAAAAAACAAGAAAAATAATCGTCCCGGCTAAAAGCAAAACACCGGTCCAGTCAAAGCTCTTTAGAAGAGTCCAATTCGGTTTGTTTTCAGCTTGAGGGATTTTCCATTGCACGATTACATAGGCGAAAATCCCCATCAACAGCACAGGTAGAAATATTGTGCGCCAGCCTAAGTTGTCCGTCAAAAAGCCAGCTATCGACGGGGCAAAGATGTTGGTTGCAGGGGCAACGGCGTTCCAAGTAGCCAAAGCATTGCCACGCTCTTCGACAGAAAATCGCTGAGAAAGGATCGCTAAGCTGAGTGGGCTAATGCCAGATGACCCTATGCCCTGAATCACCCGACCGACAAACAACATCGTCAGATTGTTGGCGGTCAATACGATAAATGAGCCGATACATAAGATTGACACACCCAAAACAACAAGTCTCTTTTTACCCAGTTGGTCACCCAACCGGCCGTAGAGCGGCATGAGCATCATGAACGGCAGTGTAAATGCGATAGTCAACCAGGCAACTGTGTCCGGTGGGATAGCGAAATCGTCGCGGATCGTGGGCAATGCGACACCAAACATCGAGCCATCGAGAATAATCGCCATCGTCGGGAAGAGTAATGCGATTAAGATCGCACGGCTTTGAAGTTTATAATCGGCCGAATTCTGTTCAGGGTTTGTCATTTTTAATCTTTCCTCAAGGATACCCAAGCGACACCCACCAAAATGATGATGCTACCGACAATTTGTAACAGTGAAGGGATTTCTCCGAAGATAAAGAATGCGATAACGGCCGCCAACACCACCCCCACTTGCATGATCACCATTAGATAGGTCACAGAGTAATGGCGCACGGCAAAATTGGCAGAAAGATGCCCGATGATCTGGCTGACGAGGGTGACAATAACGACCCAAAAGTAGCCGAGTGAGGTGTAACCTAGAAACGAACTTTTGGTGACAATGGCGATAATTAGCGCGACAACGGCGGCCGATGTAAACAAAACCCACGTGTAAGCTAAAAACGGGAGTTCGTTGCGTACTGTCCGGCCGATAATAAGATAAACGCTGAATGCGATAGCGTTTCCGGCCGACAGAATTCCGCCCCAAATCGGCGCACTTCCTGGCTCCACAGCCCCGGCCGTGCCGTAAACCAGTAGGAACGATCCAATGAGTGTTGCGATCAGGCCAAGCCACATTTTACGGTGAAACACCATCCCCAAAAACGCAATCTCGATCATAATCGACCAGACCGGCGACGTACGGCGCATCACCCCGTTGATCAAAATACTGGAGTATTGCAGGCCATAAAACAGCAAAATAATCCCGAGGGCGTGGATCGCTCCAGCCGTCATGGAGATCAGCCATTGGCGTCGGGTCATCGATTGAATGTCGGCCGAATGACGACTGAGCGCAAACGGAGTGAGCAAAACTGCTCCCAAAATTAACCGCATAGAAATGATCGAAAGTGATGGGACCCCTTCACGTTGAGCCAGCCGGATGAAGATCGGTGCGACCGCTACGGTAAAACAAGTGAGGAAGGCTGAAACCACGACCGGATTGAGTTTGTTTTTGAGAAAAAGGGGCATAGGGCGGGAATGGTATCAAGATGCAAGGAGGTTGCAAGTTTGATGGTGCAGATAGCTACCATCGAAAATTTAACCATTCAGCAAATCAAAAATTCATTAATTCGCCAATTAAATCGATTGTTTGTCAAGAATCTTCCAATCCAATAACCTAGAAAAGGTGTGCTTAAAATCTTGAACCGTACCCACTTGGAGAACAAAATGCTCAACCCCAATTTGCAAACAACCCAAATCGCTTATTCAGATGATATGATCAACCTAGCGGTCGGCCAACCCGCCCTGTCGATCTTGCCAACAGAGATGATGTCACAAGCGGCCATCGCTTTTGCTCAGCAGAAAAACCCCGAATATCTCAACTATGGCAAAGAAGAGGGGGATGGTCATTTCCGGCAGGCGTTGGCCAATTTTCTAACCGAGCAGTATGGATTCCCATCTGCTCTAGATGAGTTCTTCGTGACGGCCGGAACGTCCCAATCCCTCATGCTCATCTGCACGCTCATGACCCAGCCTGGGGACACAATTCTGGTCGAAGAGCTGACCTACTTTCTCGCACTTAATCTGTTTAAAGAGCATCATCTGAATGCGATTCCGGTTTCAATGGATGAAAACGGGCTTGATCCTGATGCGTTAGAAAAGATCTTGAAGCAGATGGGGAAACCGCCGACGTTACTCTACATCATCCCGTCCTATCAAAACCCGACAACGGTGAACCTGAGCAACGAGCGTCGTCAAAAAGTCGTTGATCTCAGCCAACAATATGGCTTCACCGTTGTGTCTGACGATGTGTACCAGATGCTCGGTTACGAAGGGGAAACGCCCACAGCGATTGCCAAACATATCGCGGGTGACAGCGTGATTTCGGCCGGAACTTTCTCCAAAATCCTGGCTCCTGGGGTACGCTTGGGCTGGATTCAAGCGGGGCCGGAAATCCTCAAAAAGTTCAGAAAGTCTGGCCTCGTTGCCAGCTCTGGCAGTTTGAACCACTATATGTCGGGCCAGATCCGGTTGGCTCTTGAGCAAGGGATGCAGACCGCCTATTTGCAAGAGCTCAAGCAGGTGCTTAACCATCGACTTAATTTGATGGATCGGACGATTCAAGATCATTTTCCTTTGGAGACTGTCAGCTACACCAAGCCGGAAGGGGGTTATTTCTTCTGGCTCCGTCTGCCGGAACACATCGACACCTGTGTTTTACGCAAGGAGGCGGTTCAGCGGGGATTGGGCTTTACGGCCGGACCGTTGTGCTCTCCATCGGGTCAGCATCAAAATTTTATGCGCCTGTGTTTTACGTTTTATACAGAGGATGAGGTGGTTGATGGGGTGAAAAGGATTGGGGAATTGTTGAAAGAGAAGGTCTAGCTGGTGGTCGGTGGTCGGCTTAGTTACGCACGCTCGGGTCGGTGGTCGGTGAATGAGTTCGATTATCGGCGAACCTGTCAACCGATTACCGGTGCGAAGCACACTGGTCACTTTTACGAAAACGCAATCATCAACCCGAGCGCAATCATTGCCCCACCAAACAGATAATCAACCCACAGTTTAAACCGGCCGTAGAACGCCTGAAACCACGATAGCGAAAACGAGGTTGCCACAAACGCATACCAGCCACACGCCATCGGAGGGGTTAATAGCAAAACAAGCGCTTTAACGATTGCCGGGGTATCGGGGTCGATGATCGACGTAAAGAGAGCCAGGTAAAACAAAGCTGTTTTCGGGTTTGACATATTCAGAATCGCACCCATGCGCAAGGCGGCAAACGGCGTTAAGTCGGCCGCTGGCTCACCCCCGATCTGATTCAAAGCGACCATCTGCTTTTTCGACAGAATCGACTTCAGCCCTAAATAAATCAGATAAAAAGCACCGGCAAACTTAATCGAGCCATAAATGAGTGGCGATTGAGCGATAACGGCCGAACCCCCCAGAAATCCCAAAACGGTATAAAACGTACTGCCTAGGCCAAGCCCCACGGCCGTCGCCAAATGGATCCGCCGTGGATAGCTGATCCCGTGCTTGGCACCCAGCAAAAAAGCAGGGCCGGGGCTAGCCAGCCCCAAGAGCTGAAGCGATAAGATGGAGAAAACTTGGAGGAGAATGGTCATGGGGAGGTTGTCGGTATTCAGTATTC
>JAHDGV010001152.1 GCA_020631655.1 Chloroflexota bacterium
CGATAGTGGCGAATAGCGCTCTCATCTGGCAGATCTAGCCCCGCTTTTTCCCATTCAGATAGAGCGATTTTCCCGGGGCCTAAAACGTGCCGATTAAGAGCGGTAAGCTCGTCCATGTAGGCGATGGTTTCGGCCGAGGGTTGTTGCAACGCGCTGATTTTGGCATGGTGACGGCCGGCGACTTGTGAGGGGGTTGAAAAGTTTTGCATCAGGTTTTATTGAGCGAGTTTGCGCATATGTTGATGCCCCAAATTCGCAAATAATTGTTTGTCCAAAGAATCAGGTTCACAATTTTAGATGAACTATCAGACAAGACAATCTAACCGATAGTTGAAGTCCCCCACTCCCACGACAAAGACCTCGGAGGTTTCATTTTTCAAGTGAGTAGAGATCCATAAAAAGAAAACCTCCGAGGTCTGCTAGCCCACACTAATTCAAACAGACAAGAAAATGTAGATCAGCTGAGCAAACACAATTTTGCTAATAATGCCCAGCGGAAAACTCATAGCGTAGCCAACGTTTGGCAACTGATTCTTCGAGCGTTCTAGACTAAACCCAAGCACGGCCGGTTGTAGCGACACCATCCCCATTAACATGCTAAACGGAATTTTAAACAGCTTGTATCCGATGATGAGCGAACCAGCGACCGATAGCAGGGTCACGATGGTGCCGATCAGCAAAATCAGCGCACCACCCCCATCAAACAGCGTAGAGAAAAATGTGTGGCCAGAGCCAACCCCAACAACGGCCAACAAAAAGCTCAGGCCGATTTGGCGCAGGGTTAAATTTGCACTGTAGGGCAGGGTCCACACAATCGGGCCGGTACGGCGCAACGAGCCAAGAATTAGCGCGACAATCAGCGGCCCGCCCGCAAAGCCAAACCGGAAAGCGATATCGCCCGGGAGTAAAAAGGTGGTCATGCCCAACAGCAATCCTAGCGTGATGCCTAACCCGAGCGAAAGCAGGTTGATTTCGCTGAGCGCATGGTACGAGTCCCCAAAAAATTGACG
>JAHDGV010000326.1:0-1817 GCA_020631655.1 Chloroflexota bacterium
AATCGCTGATTGCTGAGTGGCAACTGCGCAACATTGATGAGAGCCAGTTTGAGCAACTGCTCGACACCATCGCCCAAGAGACGTTTGAGTTAAGCGTTGCAGAGCACAAAGAATTAAAAGGGCTAAAAGATGAGAACCTGCAGGACCACATGACCGACGTGGAAATGGTGATTGGAATGTTGGGGGAAGTCGCTACGGCCCAGATTACCAGCGCTTCAAACGCGCAGGGGTTTGAAGAAAACGAAGAGGCGGCCAAGCGTGGGGGTGCCATCGGCCGGAATGCGCGTAAAGAGATCGAACAGCAAACGGGCCGGCCGGTTGTGTCGGGCGTGAACTACTTAGAAGCACCCGAAGAAGAGGTTCGCAAACAGTTGGGAGACGGTGAGAAGTCAGAAGGTAAAAGTAAGAAGTGTGAAGCGGCCGGTGAGTGAGTTTGTGGGTTGACAAGAACGCGCACACGTATATATACTTTTTGTATATACGCATGGAGGTTCTTGATTTGGACAAAGCAACATTATTTAAAAACGGTGGCAGCCAAGCGGTGCGCCTACCTAAATCATTCCGGTTCGAGGGCACCGAAGTCTTTATTAGGCGAGTGCCAGAAGGGGTGCTACTCATCTCAAAAGAAAAACATGCGAAATCGATGTGGGAAGAGTGGGCTAATCAACTGAACCGATATGATGAGCCACTTGAAATTGAGCGCGGCGGTGAACCGCAAGAGCGCGAGGGATTGGATGAACTATTTTCTTGATACCAACATTTGCATCTACTTGATCAATAAACGCCCGGTCGATTTAATGACGAAATTTATGCAATATGATCCGTATGAAATTGGAATATCAACCGTTGTAATTTCAGAGTTGCGGTACGGTGTATCAAAAAGTAGTCGGCCGAAGCAGAATCAAAAACGATTGGACACGTTTTTATCTCCATTCCAAATTGTGGACTATGATCAAAACGCTGCCAAAGCCTATGGAGACATTCGTGCAACGTTAGAAAAAGCAGGGACGCCAATAGGGTGCGAAGATTTACTGATTGCGGCTCATGCCTTATCAGCAGAGGTTCCCATCGTTACAAATAATGATCGGGAGTTTAAACGTGTACCCGGTCTAATTGTTGAAAACTGGGTTGCAGACTAGCATTTTTCACCTTTCCCCTTTTATCTTCATCCCCTAAAATCCCTGCATGCCAACCGAAATCTACACAGCCCCGGCCGCCAGCGGCAAAACCCAGTTCGCCATCAACCTTGCCCGTTCAACTGATGGGTTGCAACGGGTGCGGGTGGTGGTTGCGAGTAGCGCCCAAGCCCGCATGTGGCAACGACGACTGGCCCAAGCCGGTGGCGCACTGGGTGTAGAGGTCATGATTTTTGACCGGATGGTCGCCGCCATTTTGGCCGAAGCTGGAGAAAGCTGGACCCAGCTCAGCGAACCGGTGCAGTATCGACTACTCCGTTCGCTGTTAGATGGGATGGAGCTCGACTACTATGCAGAGCTTCGCCACCGGCCGGGGTTTGTCGATGTGGTTCAGCAGTTAATCCCCCTACTCAAATCAGCCCTCATCGAACCGGAAAAACTAACGGCCGCATTTGAGTTTTTAAACTTTGAACCCAGACTCAAAGAATTGTCCAAAATTTACGAGGTGTACCAGACCGCTTTGCAACAAAACGGCTGGGCTGACCGGATTGGTCTGCACTGGCTGGCTCTTGAAGCGCTAGAAAAACAAGAATCGAACCTAAGTTCACCTGTTGGTTCAGCCTGGTCCCTGCTTATTGTGGACGGATTTGATGATTTCACCCCGGCCGAGATCGCCATCCT
>JAHDGV010000326.1:1917-6157 GCA_020631655.1 Chloroflexota bacterium
ACGCTGATCGAAGCGACCGACCGGCCGACTGAAATTCGGGCCGCGTTGCGCTGGCTGAAACAGCGTATGGTGCAGGATGATTTACAACCGTCCGATGTGGCGCTGATTGGCCGTAATCTCGACCGGTATCGGCCATTTATCCAGCAGGTCGGCCGGGAATTTGGCTTGCCCATTCGCATAGAGCTTGGGCAGTTACTAAATCAATCCCCCATCATTGACGGACTGTTGAGTTTGCTGGCTCTGCACCTGCCACAGGGTGACAGCGGCCCCGAACTGGCGCGACGCCAACTGGTCAACGTTTGGCGATCCCCGTGGTTTAACTGGCAACAGGCCGGTCTGCCAAAATTGGGCCAATTAGCCGATGCGTTAGACAACTTGGGGCGACAACAGCGAGTCATCGGTGGCACCGAACAGTGGTCGGCCGCATTTGAGGCGCAGATTGCCGTTGTTGAGCAAGATAACGATTCACTTCGTGTAGAAACAGATTTTGAAGAATCGCCACAATCGGCCAAAGTGGTGGCCGGATCGGCCGCCCTCCAGCTACAGCAAACGTTTGATCTCTTTTTGCAAACCACCGCCCCACCCCAGCAGGCCAACAGCTTTAAACAATTTGTGCAGTGGCTTGAAGGATTAATTGGTCATGATGGTCTGCGGGAAGAAAGTCAGCAACAGTCGCCGGAGGCGGACCATTCGTTGGCGATGGTACGGATGGCTCGGGCAGAAAGGCAAACTGAGGATGAGGCTGTGGCGGCACTGCTCCGGCTGAAAGATATTTTACGCGGGCTGGTTTGGGCAGAAGAGGTTGTAGGGCAACAGGAAGTCGTCTCTTTTGAAAAGTTTTATGCGGAGCTAAGCGGCGCAATCAATGCGGCCGTCTATGATCTTCCTGTAGCGAAAGGAACGCGGCCGTTGATTGCCACAAACATTAACCAAGCGCGTGGGCTAAGCTGGCAAGCGGTTGCCATCGTGGGGCTAAGCGAGGGGGAGTTTCCGCAACCGATTGGGGAAGATCAGTTTCTGCGGGATGCGGATCGCAAGCAGCTAAGATCAGAGTATGGCTTTGAGCTTGACCCATCTACCCAAAGCAGTGAGCGGGAGCTGTTTTACGAGGCGGTGTCACGGGCGACAGACCATCTGCTACTGACCCGGCCGATTATCGCGGACAACGGGGCTGAGTGGGTCCCATCCCCCTACTGGGACGAGGTGCGCAAAAAAACCGGCCTGACCGCTAGCAAAGTCACGGCCGATCGGTTGTTACAGCCCCACGAAGCGGCATCTGAGCAAGAATGGCTGGAAGCATTAGCGACGGCCGATCCATCCCGGTTGCCACCGGAAATCATGCAGGGCAAAGCGATTTTAGATCAGCGCACGGCTGCGGCTTCCGCTGGCACACAGCTTGTGTTTGATGGGGATCTGACCGCTGTTCATCCACATCTGGCCGAAACATTTGGACCCGACCACGTGTGGAGCGCCAGCCGACTGGAAAGCCTAAGGCAGTGCGGGATGCTGTTTTTTGTCAGCAGTGTGCTCAAAATCGAACCCCGGCCGGAGCCGCAAGAAGGGCTAGATGTGGCTCAGTTGGGAACCCTGTATCACGAAATTTTTGAGGTGGCTTACACGCAGGGGATTCCAGACAGTGATGACAGTGACTATTATGGACTGATTGAACCATTTGTGACCCGCATCGCTGAGCCGATCTTGGCCGAAGCCCCTGAAAAGCAGGGTTTCCGGGAAACGGCGTGGTGGTCACAAACCAAAGCTGAAGTGATCAACAACGTCACCAAATCGATTGTGGCGCTGGCAAAAGACGACTGGACCTTTTATCGGGCAGAAGCCGCGTTTGGGATGCAAGGGAACCGACCGCTGGTTTTGCACCGAGATACAGACACATTAAAGCTAAGAGGCTTAATCGATCGAGTTGACCAAAATTCGGCCGGGAAATTACGCATTGTCGATTACAAGCTGGGGGGCAAATCAAAATTCAACAAACAAGCCTTGCAAAAGGGAGATAAGCTCCAGCTTCCCCTATATGCGCTGGCCGTTCAGCTGGCCTTGGGATTGGGAGATGTGTCAGACGGTTTTTATTTCCATTTTCGGCAAGCAGAGAAAAGCACTTTGCAATTGGCAAAATTTGACGGAGGCCCGGAGCAAGCGGCACAAACGGCCGTTGAGTATGCGTGGCAAGCGGTCGATCAGGCTCGGGCTGGCAATTTTGAACCGACTCCACCAAGTGGCGGTTGCCCTAGCTATTGTCCGGCCGCCCAGTGGTGCTGGCGGTATCGGCCGAGCGGATGGTAAAATGAACTTATGCCATTCACAATTCAAAAAGAAGGCAAAGTACTCTCTACCGGCTTGCAGATAAGAACCTACTAATCATACTCTCCATCTATAAAGAGCTTGTCAGCTCCAGTTCAACTATCTTAATAAAATTACGGTCTACAACAGCAGAAAGGGTGATGACTTTCTGTTAGAAAAAAAGGATGTGACCCCATGAAAGAAAGAGGAACCCTTTTAGCCATCTTGGCTATTAGTGTGATGGCGCTGATTCTGTTTGTATCAGTATCAGACATACAACAAATATCAGAGAAAGAAAACAGAGCGAAGACTATTGCCCTGCGCCCACCAGCCCCCCACCAAGGGCTAGTCGCAAGCTACGAGAACAAAGACGTCTACTTGCCCCCCCGAATTTCCCCATACCGAGCACCAGAAACATCAAACATCGTTGTCACCTGGAACCCTGCAACGTGCGACGCAACAACCACGTGGCCAGCAGATGCTCAGGCGGCGTTTGCGTTTGCGGTAGATCTCTGGGAAGTGATCTTGATTTCAGAAGAAACGATTAGGGTGGATGCCTGCTGGTCACCACTTGGTCAGGGTGTGTTGGGATCGGCCGGTGCCCAGTCGGTTAGCGGCAATTTTACAAATGCGCCCATCTCAGACATTTGGTATCCGGCCGCATTGGCCAATTCTTTGGCCGGGAACGATCTCGATACATCTAGATCAGACATCATCGCCACGTTTAACAGCGAGTTTTCCAGTTGGTATTTTGGCACAGATGGTGATCCCGCTTTTAATCAGTTTGACTTCGTCTCAGTCGTTCTGCATGAGCTTGGGCACGGTTTGGGCTTTGCGGGCACCATGCGCGTTTCAGGCGGCAGCGGTAGCTATGGGCTCGGTGGCTTCCCGATCGTGTATGACGTATTTACAGAAAATGGATCCAATCAAAACCTGATTAATTCGTTCAGCAATCCATCTACCGCATTGGCCAACCAGCTCACCAGTGGCAACATTTTCTTTGACGGCCCCAACACAAATTCAGCCAATGGCAATTCACCGGCCGAGCTGTATGCCCCAAACCCATTCCGGCAAGGATCAAGCTTTTCTCACTTTGATGAGGTGTTTAATGACACACCAGATGCATTGATGACGTTTGCTCTGTCAAACGGCGAAGCGCTACACGATATTGGGGATGTTACGTTGGGACTCTTTACAGATATGGGTTGGAACTTGACGACTAATCCCCCACCGGTACCAACGGTAACCCCAACATCTACAGCAACCGAAACGGCAGTTCCCACTGAAACTCAGACGCTGGTTCCAACGGTTACAGCGACGGCTACCCCAACTGAGACGGCCGTGCCAACCGAAACAGCCACAGTTGAACCAACTGCCGAAGCGACTCCTGAGTCAACGGCTACGGTTGAACCAACTAGCGAAGCAACTCCTGAGTCAACGGCTACGGTTGAACCAACGGCCGAAGCGACTCCTGAGTCAACAGCTACGGCTGAACCTACCAGTGAAGCAACTCCTGAATCAACGGCTACGGCTGAACCTACTGCCGAAGCAACTCCCGAGTCAACGCAAACAATTACTCCGATGCCCACCGTTGAACCAACCAGCGAAAGTACGCCAGAACCAACGGCTAGCACCACCCCGGTCTCTACCAGCGTCCCCACCGCTACTCAGGATCCTACGCTGGTGCCACCCACATCACTGGATAATTTAATTTTCCTACCGCTCATCAGCCGTTAGCGTTTTGATAGGGATAGGGAACGTCTAAATTTCTCTATCCCTATCCTCACACCCTATCAGTCTATGTCTAGCGGTTCCGCTGAACGCTCGGCTTCACCTTTTTCCACGCCTCAAACTCGGCCGGGTCAAACGGATCTTCCCCCTGCACCGCCAGCTTAAAATGAGGCAGATCGTCATATCCCCAGAACAGCTCCTCCCCCACCAGCAT
>JAHDGV010001153.1 GCA_020631655.1 Chloroflexota bacterium
ACAGATGGCCGGGGGCATGGCCGCAGGTTGTTAGCAACGTCAGGCCGTCTAGCAATTCTGTATCTTCGTCAATGAGCTGATACTCCGCCTCCGGCCACTCCAGCGGCTGGGTGTTCCAGTATCTCGGCCGGTCAAACGCCCGCTCATCTTTATGGATCACAATCGGCGCGCCTGGGAAATTACCGATCCCACCTACATGGTCAATATCGGTGTGGGTCATAATTAACAGGTCGATGTCATCTGTCACAAGCCCACATTTGGCTAGCTGGGCAGATGGCAAGTTCTCGGCCGTTAGCTGCTCAATCCGGCCGAAGCTTTCGAGCTGATCTTCTCGGGTTGCCGTCTCCGCATCGATCGCATATTTTTCATGAAAGCCAGTATCAACCAAAATATTTTTACCCGCGGCCGTTTGGATCAAGTAGCCAGGAATCCCGATTAAGCGCCCTTGATTGGTGGCGGTCCCTTTACCATGCACATAAAAAAGCCCAAAGTCTAAAATTGCAAATCGTTTGACGCTGTCTGACATCTGTCGTATACCTCATTTTTAGCTGTCGGCTATTAGCTTTTAGCTCTTAGCTGGCTTTCCACCATCCAACTTCTAACCTTTAATTTCTTGATTTCAATCATCCCATGAAAGTAAAAATACACAAACTGTTTGAATACCTGCTCGAAACCACGGCCGCAGAGCCACCCGAAGCCTTTTTGGGATTTTCGCTCTCAACGCCGCCCAAGCTCGGGGCGTTTTTAGACGACCTTGATCCCGAATTCCGGCTCGACTGGTCGAACCAATCGTTTCAAGGGTTAGATGCGTTACGCGAACATGTGATTGATCGGGCAGGGCTACGAGCCACCTGTTCGGCCGATGATGTGCTGATCACGGCCGGGGCGGCCGAGGCTAACTATCTGGCCATCATGCAACTGGTGCAACCGGGAGACGAAATTATTGTGGAATCCCCCGGTTGGCCCCAGCCGGTGGTGCTGGGCAAGGCGATTGGGGCCACAATCAAAA
>JAHDGV010001154.1 GCA_020631655.1 Chloroflexota bacterium
GGCCGGGATGCGGTTTTGGGCATGATCGGAGATTTTGGCTTTACGCCGATTGATGGGTGATTAACCCTTGCAAAAAACGGGGAGCTTGCTACATTTCCGGTCACTAAAAAACGTAAGGAGAATAAACCTACGAGGTTTCTAAAACCTCGCAGGTTTTTTAGCCGACTATGACCAAAGAGACCCCAAAACCTAAACTTAAACGACAATCATTAGAAGAAATGTTGGTGGTGGATGTAGACGTTCATCTGCACGAAAAACCGGCCGAAATGGCCGCCTATATCGATAAGCGTTACCGCCACTCGATGGAAATCGCCGGGAGCTTTCAAGACGATCGCTATTTGAATCTGCCTGGCTTTGCCCCCGGTGACACCTTTTACTTCCCCATGTATCCGGGCGGTGGGGACGGCGGCCGGGCGGTGTGGGACATCTCCCAGATGCGGGACGAGCTCGACAAGGTCTTGGTTGATATCGGAATCCTGTTTCCCGATCATCTGCTCAAGCTGGCGGTGCATCCGGTGGCTGATTATGCGGCCGCCATCGCCCGGGCTTACAACGCGTGGATGATCGACAAATGGCTTTCACGAGAGAAAGGGATTTTGGGGCTGATCATCGCCGCTAGCCAGGACCCAGAAGATGCGGCGCGTGAGATCGAAAAGTATGCCAAAGAGCCTACGGTGGTAGGGGTTTACCTGCCCACGGCCGGGGTGAATCCGCTGTGGGGGCATCGGAAATATGATCCGATTTTTCAGGCGGCGCAGGATGCTGATCTGCCGGTTTTGCTCCACAGTGTCACTGTCGTGCACCCGGTCTTCCCCTCACAAATTCATGAGTTCCAGACCACGCTGGGCCAGCACGCTGTATCCCACATCTTTAACATGATGGCGAACATGGTCAGCATGGTTGAAACCGGTGTACCGGTTCGTTTTCCTGATCTCCGCTTTTGTTTTACCGAAGCCGGTGTGTCGTGGGTGCCCGGCATGTTCCATCGACTAGACAAAGAGTATTTGGA
>JAHDGV010001155.1 GCA_020631655.1 Chloroflexota bacterium
ACAGCACGGCACAAATCACCGCCAGCACCAATAGTGCATAGTGGTAGATGCGGGCACTCGGCAGGCCGATACGGGCCGGAATCGACTGCTTGCCAGCCAGCCGATCAGAATCGATGTCCCGCATGTTGTTGACGTTGAGCACGGCCACGGCCAACAAGCCTCCGGCCGTAGCTGGGAGCAAAAGCAAGGGATCAAAAGATTTTGTCTGCAAGTAAACCGTCCCCATCGTTGGAACCCATCCGAAAAATAAAAGCACAAACAGATCGCCAAAACCGGCATACCCATACGGATTGTCTGTAGCGGTGTACGCGATGGCGGCCCAAACACCGGCCGCGCCAACCCCGCACCAGAGCAAAATCGTAAGCGCCTGCTGTAGACCAAACGCAACCAACAACGCACCGATTCCTACCAAACAGGCGAGCACAGCGCTAATCATCATCGCCCGCTTCATTTCGCTTTGACTGATTAACCCGAGCTGAGTCATCCGCTTTGGGCCGTCCCGCTCATCGCTGTCAGCCCCATGTTTGCTGTCTCCATAATCGTTGGCAAAGTTAGACAAAATTTGCATGAAGGTCATACACAGCCCACTGAGCAAAACGACGGCCAAGTTAAAGCTGTTTTGACCGGCCGCCAAAAATCCCCCCAGTGCAATGCTGGACAAAGCAAGTGGTAGCGTACGCGGCCGGGCGGCGGTGATCCAAGCCTGTCTTTTGGTGAGTGTTTGTTCCATGCCCGAATTTTAGCACTAGGCCGAAAAAAGCTATCAAAAATTGATACAGGTCATACTTGCGCACATTATCCCAGAAGTTTTCTCACGTTCATCAGAGACTCGTCATTCCTGCGTAGGCAGGAATCCAGCGCTAAACCTGGCACTGGTTACCGTCCCTGTATTCACAGGGATTAAGCGGGTATGACACTTCCACTAAACACTTCAAGACTTCTGAAACAGGTTATTGAGGCTCGAAAACAAATGATTCTCAGCATCTGGACTAAAAACTTTGCAAGTTCC
>JAHDGV010001156.1 GCA_020631655.1 Chloroflexota bacterium
ACCACTTTATGTTTGGCCCCGATTGGGAGGCCGGTTGCGAAGGGTGCTCATGGGTCGTCGATGCGATGTCCCATCCGGCCCATTTGCACGCCCGTGACACCAATTTGGTGCTCGTTTCCCGAGCCTCGCTAGCCAAACTGCTCGCCTATCGTCAGCGGATGGGATGGGACATGCCGTGGGTCTCATCACTCGGCACCGATTTCAATGCAGACTTTGGAGCCACAAAAGACGGGTACGAAAACCACTGCGTCAGCGTACTAATTCGGGATGATGAGGACAACATCTACCGGACCTATTTTTCAGAAAATCGCGGCGTTGATTATTTGGGCAGTCACTGGACCTATCTGGATTTAACCCCGTACGGCCGTCAAGAAGATTGGGAGGATTCACCCGAGGGGTGGCCGCAAACCCCGACCTACACGTGGACCAAACGGCACGATGAATACGATAATTAAATTCACCCTGTGAGACGCGCCGACGGCACGTCTCTACAATGATGTACAAACGCGTAGAGACGCCCCGCTGGGGCGTCTTTAATTAGAGAACAAGATGGCTATCTCCAATCCAAAAAGCTGGCGCACAAATGCTGGCACCCACTTTGAAACCCAAAAACAATCGGTCAGCGGCTCACGCGGCACCGTGAGCACCAACAACCCGCTGGCATCGGCTGCAGGGGTTGAAATGCTGGCTCTCGGTGGCAATGCGTTTGACGCCGCCATCGCCGCCTTTTTTGCGCTGGGTGTGGTTGAGCCGATGATGGTTGGCATCTTTGGAGCGGGCTGGATAACCTTGCGCAAAGCGGATGGAGAGCTGATCACCATCGATAACTATTCAACCGCTCCGGCCGCCGCGACGGCCGATCTGTATACCCCTATCTCTGATAGTTGGCCTGACTACATGGAGACAGAGGGGAACAAAAACCGGGTGGGACATCTAGCTTGCGGAGTGCCGGGCACGCTCAAAGCGTGGGCCGAGGTTGTTGAAAGGCTGGGCAAGCTCGACCTCGAAA
>JAHDGV010000327.1 GCA_020631655.1 Chloroflexota bacterium
CATGCCTTTTCGGCGGGGTTGTTTCTTTTTCATAGGTGATCGAATATTATCGCAAAAATAAACCACTGTGTAGGGGTCGAAGGGGGCGGAACCAAGTTTGATTAAGCTACGCCAAATTGCGCCCGCCCCCTTCGCCCCCTACGGGAATATTGCCATGACCAAACAAATTTACTCAGGCGCAACGCCGAAACAGGTGCGCCAAGCACTCCAACCTCTGGTTGACTTCCAGCAAGATGGGATGCCCATCGCCGAACTCCAACAGCTCATCAACCAGACCCTCATGCCGCACCTCATGAGCTACGATGACCCGGCCTTCCAATCAATGTTCAACGCCTTCCCCCCCGCCGAAGCGCGACTAGGCGCTGAGATCATGCTCAACACCAATCAGGGAGTCACCAACTGGCAGGTCTCACCCGGCGGGGCGATGCTGGAAGAGATGGCGGGCAAAGCACTCTGTAATTTGTTCGGCTTGGCGGACACGGCCGACTGCACATTTATGTACTCTGGCACTTATGCCAATCAGCAGGCCATTTACCTCGCCATTCACCGGTACGCAGAGCAAATGGGGGTTGATTTTGTCAACGGCGGGCTGGCCGCTTTTCCAGACCCCAGCAGGCTTGTGGTGCTTGTTTCGGCCGATGCACACTTCTCGATGCGCCATGCTGTGCGCATGTTGGGGCTTGGTGAGCAAAATTTGGTCAAAATTCCGGTCGATTCGGCCCGCAGGCTTGATTTAGCGGCGCTCAAATCGATTTTAAGCGAGTTAGACGGGAAAAAAGAGGTGGTCTGCGCCGTTGCTACCTCTGGAACAACCTCTACAGGGGCGGTAGACCGGATCCGGCCGATGGCAGACATGTTGCCCGGAAACATCTGGTTCCACATCGATGGGGCATACGGATATGCCTACAAGTTGGTACCCGAATGTGCCCATCTTTTTGACGGAGATGAGCTGGCCGACTCAATTACGTGGGACCCTCATAAACAGTTAGGGGCTCCGATTCCAAACTCCGTTTTGTTTTGCAAAGATGGGGAGGACTTCGGCCGGATGTCACTCTACTCCGGATACTTTAATCGTGAAGAAGACACAGAACCAAACCCTGGGCTTAAATCTCCGCCAACTACCCGGCCGATGTCGGCTCTCCCATTGGTGACCATACTCAAGGGAAAAGGGTTGCAAACCATCACTGAAGAGCTCGCGTCGCCGGTGCGTGCCATGCGCCAAACGGCCGAGTGGTTACAAACTCAGCCCGGTTTTGAAGTGTGCCACATGCCAGATACGGGAATTTTGTGTTTTGTGTGCCAAAAACCTGGTTTGTCGGCCGATGAGCTGAGCAAATTCCAAAGATTTTTGTACGACAAAGTAATGCAAACGGGGGAACGCTCGATTTCAACCACAACCTTAGACGGAAGTACAGTTTTGCGCTTTGCAGTCGTCAAACCAGAAACAAAGTTTGAGCATTTAAAGGCTTCAATCGAGGCAATTAGGCAGATCAGTCTCGATTCTGCTCAATAACCGAGCAAATTTCTCAAAATCATCTGATTCTTTGTTGATTTCGGCCGTCAGATTGCGCTGTGGCATAACTAGGCCTAAAATCTGACGAATAAATTTTGTTAGGCTGATAATGTGACCAAACGAAGCCAGTTCAAAATCGAATCACTCAAGAATCTTGTTGAAATTCGGAACTTTATACAGACATCGGCGGTAAAATTAGGGGCAGATCCCGAAAAAACGGCCGATTTGATCCTAGCCATCAACGAAGCAACGACTAACATTTTTATTCACGGGTTTAAAGAACAGCCTTGTGACATAAAAATCATCGTCGAATTTCAAGACAAGCAGCTTACAGTTTCAGTTTTAGACGACGGGCCACCTTTTGACCCCACTCAGGCTGAAAATCCAGATACAAATGCACCACTTGACCAGCGACAGCCAGGTGGTTTAGGCATTCATATGATGCGTGAATACGCGGATCAACTCATTTATAGTCGAACAACCAAAGAACAAAATCAACTTGTTTTTAAAATCGGTGGAAAAATGGATATTAACGTAGAAAACATAGCCGGAGAACGAGCCATTTCAATCTTAAAATTAAGCGGTGAGCTAGATGCGTCTTGTTATCAAGATGCGATTGACAAAGCCAAAGAGCTAAAAGAGTCGGGGGTCGCAAGTATTTTGCTTGATCTGAGTGACTTAACCTTCATGGCCAGTTCAGGTTTAATCTCGCTTTACAACATCGCATACATTATGCGCGGCTCCTCTTTCCCAGAAAATAATGTGGGCTGGAATGTGTTGCACGAGATTCGTGATGAACTTGCTAACGTTTCTAGCCAAGAGAAAAATTTCAAAATCCTATCACCGCAACCAAGAATTATGAAAACGCTTCAAATGACCGGTTTCGATAAGCTCATCGAAATCCATACCGATCGTGAAGAGGCATTGGCAAGTTTTGGTTAATGGCTGACCTAGCGGTCAGCTCGGCAGAACGAAGTTCTGCATGTAAGCGGTTGATCTAACGATCAACATAACGGAACAAAGTTCCGTAAGTAAGCGACCGATCTAGTGATCGGCATGGCAGAACGAAGTTCTGCGTGTAAGCGGCCAATCTATCGATTGGCTGAACGGAACGAAGTTCCGTGTGTAAGCGAAGCGACAGCGACAGCGTCATATGCATCATTTCGATTTCTCGTTCATTTATGAACACGATCAGACCTTTTTACCCGGTCAAACGATCTTCAAAACGGGAGACGTGGGTGATGCCATGTACATTTTACTCGAGGGAGAAGTGCACATTAAGGTCGATGATCGGATCATCGACCAACTCTACACAGGGGATTTGTTCGGGGAAATGGCTCTGGTTGATGCACAACCGCGCAGTGCCAGTGCAATCGCTTTTTCAGAATGTAAACTGATGAAAATCGACGAAAATCGATTTGTTGAGATGGCGAGTCAATTGCCCAAATTTGGGCTGGCCGTCATGCGCATCATGTCTACACGGACTCGCCGGCTGATTCAGGAAGAAGTTTCCCGGCAGCGTTTGGTTGAAGAGCTGGCGATTGGCACCGAGATTCAGCAGGGTCTGTTACCAGACACAATGCCAGATTTTGCAGGCTGGGAGTTTGCGGCCGTGTATAAAACCGCTACCCAAGTGGGTGGGGACCTGTATGATTTTGTTTTAGAAGCTGATAAACCTGACTTTGTAGAGTTTGTCGTCGCTGATGTGACGGGTAAAGGGGTTCCGGCCGCCTTGTTTATGGCCTCGATGCGCTCAGTGTTACGCACACTGGCACAACATTCCGATTCACCAACCTACATTTTGCAACAGTCTAACCGATCCATCATCGAAGATATGCGTGCACCGCTATTTTTAAGCGCGTTGTTCGGCCGACTCAACTTAAAAACGGGGGATGTGACCTTGGCCAATGCTGGGCACGATTGGCCGCTGTGGGTTAAAGCAAACGAAGATCAGGTAGAAACCTTAGAAATGCCGGGATATGTTTTAGGCATGTTTCGTGAAATCGAGCCTGAAGAGAAATCGGTCACATTACAGCCGGGTGACAGCCTTATTTTGTACACCGATGGGGTGACTGAAGCGCGCAACAGCGCCGGGGAATTTTTTGATGATGATCGATTGGTCGATGTTGTAAAAACCCATGCAAATGCGTCGGCCGAAAAGATTGCGGCCCAAATTGTAGGGGCAGTTGAAGCTTTTACAGACGGACATCCCAGATCAGATGATTTAACATTAGTTGTCATTCGCAGAAAACCGATTTCAGACTAATATAGTTGACATAACAAATTTCAACTTAACAGAACCCCCTCATCTTTCCGTTTTTTAGCTCAAATTAACGCGAAAAACGGTATCCAACACAAAATTCACCCCTTTCGTGTGAGCCCTAGCCAAAAACGGCATAAAATAACCTATGATGATTAACCAACTTTTAATTCTGTCGGCCGTCTATCTCGCCTTGCTCATCATCATCGTCCCCATTTTACGCCGCAGAAGCTCCCTCTTAATCTCGCGCAGGGTCGTCATTCCGGCCGTGATTCTCACCGTTTTTCTGGCAGGGCTCTATTTCTTATCGATCCCATCTGGTTCAGAGATTTTACTCAACCCACCTTCAGCCGATTCTGACATCACTCAGATTATTTTTTGGATGACAATCATCATTCTGTTTGTCATGAGCCTTAATCAACTGGTGATCAGCATCCTGAGCGAGCTACTTATCAAGCCGGGAATCTTAAAAATTCCCCGTTTTGTGCTTAATTTGCTGGGAGGGCTGGTGTTGGCCCTCGTTATCCTCTTCGTTTTAAGCTTTGTCTTTGATCAAAATCTGTCTGGCATCCTACTAACTTCAACAGTTGCGTCTGCCATCATCGGTTTTTCGATCCAAGATACGCTCAGCAACTTATTTGCGGGGATCGCCCTACAAATCGAGTCTCCATTTGCAATTGATGACTGGGTAGAAATTGGAGGGCACGAGGGGCAGGTTTTAAGCCAAAATTGGCGCACGCTGATGCTCCTAACGCGCGAAAATCACCGAGTTTCGCTCACAAACCAGTTTGTGGCCTCAGACAAGATCATCAACTACTCACGGCCGTCTAAACGGCAAATTCAGGTCATTTACATCGGTTTACACTACAAACACCCGCCCAACTTGGTTAAGCAGATTATGATCGACTTTTTGAACTCAGTTGAGGAATGTGAGTACGACCCCCATAAGCCACCTTATGTTGAAAGCTTTGAAGAATATTCTATTAAGTATGCGCTCCGCTTTTGGATTAAAGATTACGATGACATGATCCGCATCAACGATATGGTGCATACACGTTTGTGGTACATCTTCAAACGGGAAGGGATTACGATTCCATATCCAATCGCCTATGAGATTCAGGCAGAGCTACCGCCGCACATTGTTGAAGAAGAAAACAAACCTGAGTTTGATGTGCCAAAACTTTTAAGGACGTTTGATTTGCTCAAAGAGCTGGATGAGACCCAACTGGATCAACTGTCCAACTCGGCCCAAATGCAGTACTACGCCAAAGGGGAGCGGCTGGTCAAAGAGGGGAATGGAGGAGACTCGATGTACCTCATCACCAAAGGAACGGCCGAGGTGACGGTCAAAGGAAATCAGAACCAGGACATCCATGTCCAGCATAAATTGGCCGGTGACTTTTTTGGCGAGATGAGCTTGTTAACGGGTGAGCCTCGTTCAGCCACGATCATGGCTGTGACAGATGTATATGCGGTTGTGTTAGAGAAAGATGCGTTTACATCTGTTTTGATGGAAGATCCATCTATCCTGACTATGCTATTGGATGGGATAGAAGCACAAAAAGAAAATATTAAATCGTCTCGCTCTGCACAAACCAAGCAATCAACGGCTCAAAGCAAGTCAGCCCGTGATCTATTACTCGGCCGTGTGCGAGACTACTTGGGAATCAAATAATAGATGATCATATTTGTCGATAATGAGCATGAAGTAGGGTACAGCAAGCCGTGGGGGCAGTTCCTGATGGCCGCACGTACAAAGATCAAATATCGCCTTGAAGACATAACGGGGGATGAGTGTTTGATGGTCCGGTATCACAAAGTTTCCCGGAAACTATTGGAGCAGTATGATGCGCGCGCCGTTTTTGTGAGTGGGAACAGTGCAGAGCCGCAGTATTATCATCATTCGGACAAAGTTCAGCTATACGAAATTATCAGACGAGAGGAAATCCCCTTCTTTGGATTTTGTGGTGGTTTTCAATTGATGGGTGAAGCCCATGAAGTTCCAATGGAGTTGATGGGATATATTGAACCACCTGAATATGATGAGCTTGGACAACGCAAACAGTTCCGTGAGTTTGGCTATGAAAAAATTGATGTTGTCAAAAAACATCCTATGCTGAAAGGTTTAGGAAAGGAACCTATTGTGCGCCATGCCCATCGATTTGAGTTGAAAGAAGTACCTGAAAATTTTGAGATTTTAGCATCAACAGAAATGTGCAAAGTTCAAATGATTGCACACAAATCTCGCCCCATTGTAGGCACTCAATTTCATCCTGAATACTACACAGATGAACATCCGGCCGGCCGGATCATGATTGAAAATTTTTGTAAATTGGCTGGGTTGATTTAGCTTTTGGCTTTTAGCTTTTGGCT
>JAHDGV010000328.1 GCA_020631655.1 Chloroflexota bacterium
GGCTGGTGTAGCGTGACTTGAACCTTCAATCACCCGCCATTTCGAATACAGATTCATCAGATAATCGTTTTTCAAAACGGCCTTATGCGACTGGTAATCTTTCACGGACAAAGAAATGGAAAAACAATTTGTTGATTACAAATCACTCCACTCACTTCTAAAAGCTTTCGGCACGACGGATAAGCCTGTACCCAATAAAATTAGAAACCTAGGCCACCTAAGCCAGCAGCTTAAATCTGCCGATGTGACGGGGCATGAGCTGAAAATCGCCGCTCAAAAATTGGCTCGGGACGCAATCAACAAGCTCGAAAAAATAAATTCGCTGCATTCAGCTTTGTTAAGTGAGCATTTCTTAAACCCTCATCCTGAAAAGAGCAAGATTGAGCATGTGCGCAAAGAGTTAAATCTTACCGACCGGCAATTTTTAGCTGAGCAGAAAAAAGCGATTACGACCCTCGCTAATATCCTAAACGAGCAGGAAGAACAATATTTAAAACGAAGGCTAACAGATCAGAAATATGAACTGATTAGCCAGTCGCAAAATCAGCTTTTTGGCCTTCAGGAAATCACCACGACCTTATATCAAGCGCTGTTAACCAATCCGATTGCGTCAGTCACCGTCCTGTCGGGGATGGGGGGGATGGGGAAATCAACTTTAGGAAATCAAATCGCTTTAACGGCCCTAGATGGAATGGCGTTTCACAGTTTTGTCCGTATCGAAGCCCCTTTAGGTTTTTTAACCGAAGATAGTTTGTATCGAGATATCCTTTCTGAATTAAAATCGAAGATATCAAACTTGGACGATGTGCGGCCGAACAAACGATCATTAGCAAGGGTGTTAAATCAATTCGCTACGCTTATTTATATTGACGGGATCGAAGAGCGTATCGACCCACTGCTTGAAGCGATTATTCCGATTAAAGGAAAGTCTAAATTTTTAATTACCTCTCGACAGGTACCAGACGTTAAGTTTGACCTTTTCCACCATCCGCTAAAACCGCTGCCATCTGCGCTGGCAAAGGAGTTGTTGGGCGCAACACAATCTTCATTGGTGTTTCGCCTAGATTCTTTTGAATCTGCTGTTTCGGCAGATGAGTTTGAACGCATCTATCAGAAGGTGGGCGGGAACCCGCTGGCGGTAAAATTAATTGCGGGGCTCTTGGCCGAGATGTCTACCGATGAGGTGATGAATGAGCTACAGCATGTTCATCATACCGATACCGATGTCGTTTTTGAACGGGTCTTTTTCAGAGTTTGGCGAGAAATGCATGATCGTAGCAAGCAGATCCTGATCTGTTTGGGGTTGTTTCAACAGACCTATGTAACCAAAGCCACGCTGCTGCGTTTAAACGGTTTGCCCAATCAATCCCGGCCGCGTGTTACCCCAGAAAGCCTCACTGAAATACTAAATGATCTTAGACTACGATCCTTGGTCGAGATTCATCGGGAGGTGGGGAGCCCTGAAATACGGTTCGGCATTCACAACCTCACACGAACTTTTTTGCACTCAAACGTCATCGAGTGGCCGGTATCGTTTTTTCTTAAAACAAAAAATGGCACCTTTTCTCCTTTGAGCATTGTAGAAGAAGGGTTAAAAGAATGGTTGGCGCATTCAGAGCGTTTAGAAGAATTTGATCGGCCGGAAAAAGAGGTTATCCACGACCTAAACAGCATTAGTGAAATTATTTACCTCGGCCTTTGTTGGGACCAAACTCGGTCATTAGCGATTGAGCTCATGCAGGTTGTCTGGTCCCTTTTACAGAAGCATGGGTATTTTTCAACCCTAGAAGCACATCTGAAAAAGGCGATCGATGAATTAAACAGCTCCAGCCGTGACCCTGAGAACCTGATTAGGCTACAAAACCGGCTTGGACAGATTTGGCGTCTTAATGGAGAAGGGCAAAGAGCGCTCAAGTATCATCAAGCTGTCTTGCAGGCTGCCGAAGAGTTGAATCAGCCGTCTTTAATCGGCAACTGTACCTTCCAGCTTGGGGAAGATTATTTGTTTTTGGGTGAATATGATTTAGCCCTTGAAAATGCCGCATTATCTGCAGCTTGTTTTGAGGCGAGCGAATTTGATTTCGAACGGGCCAGTGCACTCAACACAATGGGGCAAGCCTTGATTCAATGTGGAAAATTGGATGAGGCGTATGTGCACCTAACCGCATGTATCGACCTGTTGGGATTAGAAACCAATCTGGCCGACACGTTGGTTATCATGCGAAACCGAGGGCTGATTGAGGTCAAGCTGGGGCTAATCGAGGAAGCGATAACGACGTTTAAAAACATCGTCCAACTGGCCTCCAATTACCAGCTGGAAAAAAATAACGCCCTGAACGAACTGGGGCTGATAAAGCTCAATCATGGGGATTCTCAAGAGGCGGTTTCCTATTTTGCTCAGGTCAGATTAGATGATATTAGACAGATTAATCATGGTTTTTTGCACCATTCGATTTTACATAATTTGGGCGTTGCAACCTTTCGTTTAAACCAGATAGATGAGTCGGCCGCGTATTTTGAACGAGCGGTCAACGGTTGGAAGAAGTCAAAGAACCGGCTGGAGCTCGGCCGGACATACGGGATATTCGGCGAGCTGTATTTAACGACTGACCGATACGACAAAGCGGTTGAAACGTATGATTTAGCTATCGAGCTGCTCTCAGAATTTGATTCAGAAAAAGCGTTGTTGGCCGATGTGTTGTTGGAAAAAGAGCTCGCGCTCGAGAAAAAAATGGCAGCCACGGCCGGAGGGTGCCGGCCGTAGCTGTTGATTGTGCGGTTTAGCCGCCTAGTGACCCGGTTCCAGAGCTTGAGCCACCGCCACCAGCCGCATGAGCGCTATTGATGGCAATTGGTGCACTGGCAACAAACAATCCGATGGCGAGTGCGAATAACAATTGTTTTAAATTCTTACGGTTTTTTGTGAGCATTGTTAACCTCCAGGGTTACCTAGAGGCTCAATGAGTTGGGCCCGAGAATGAATCTATGTCTCAATAAATTCATCCCCTTCCAGAAATGCTCAAGGAGCCGAAAAATCGATCAATGTGTCGCTCGTTTTTGATCAGAAAACGGGTGATCACGTTCATACAGCATCGTACTGAAATGCTGGCTAGAAGGGATCACAACAACTGATGAACTGCCTCATTGGTTGTTGTGATTGTTCGTGATGATGATCGATGTTTTTTCAGCCTGAATACATTGCGGCTGACGGTCAGATTGATACAGACTTGCCCCAAGAAAATGTAGACCCAGCGTCATTGCTTTGGAGAAACAAATGCCCTTAACCAAATCAATATTTGTAGCCACCATCGGTGGCCAGCCCCAGATTGCCACGTTTGCACTTGATAAATTAGTGGAAGAGGGTGAGCAATTTGCGGAGGTTCACCTTGTGTTGCTTTCCCCATCCTCACCCAGATTGATTCAAGCCAATAGACGCTTAATGGATACATTAAAAAATGAAGAGCGATATGCGGGGATAAAAATTAAGCGGCACTTTGTGCGGGCTGGAGAGGCTCGTTTGGCAGATGTCCAAGATTCGGCCGACGCTGCAATTGTTTGGGAATACATCAACGACTTAATCTGCCAATTTAAGCAAGACGGATACCAGATGCACGTGGTTATTAGTGGGGGTAGGCGAATTATCGGCATGTTGACGATGTCGGCCGCCGTGCTGCACTTTTACTCCAACGACAAATTGTGGCACATGTATACACCCGACGACATTCAGGCGGAAGCGCGCGAAGGAAAGATGATGCATTTGCCGAAAAACAGTGGGTTCCAATTAATTGAGGTCCCCATGCTGCCTTTGGGATCGATGTTTAACAATTTGCGCAATATCAGCCATCTTAACCAGAAAAAAGCGTTTATTGACCATCAGCAACAAGATCGATGCCATGCGGTGGTGGCGAAACTAACCCAGCGGCAGGGGGAGATTTTAGAGCTCTATGCTCAGGGGTACAAAACGGCTGAAATTGCTGATCTTCTGCACCTAACTGACCATACAGTTCACTCGCACAAACGGGTGATTTTTGATGTTTGCCGCAATGTGTGGGGCTTAAAATCGACTGAAAAATTAACCTATCATTTTCTCTTCCGAGAATTTGAGAGCTATTTCTAAATGATCACTCACGTTACGCAGTTCCCCGATAAAGACCAGTCAGGTTTTTATAATCAACCGCTCTTAAAACCAGGGGGAAATGGAAACCTGACCGGCCTCTTGCGCGTAACATCAGCGATCAAATAAAATTAAAAAAGGAGTGTTTTATGTCTACAATCAAGCGTTTTCCCGTTGTCATGGTTGGGGGTCCACCCAATTCTGGAAAATCAGTTTTTGTTCGGGCGCTGACCGATCAGCTGCGTGATAAAAAGCGAGCCCACTATGTGCTCCGGGCTGCACCGGATGGGGAGGGGGATTGGACAAATGCGATCTCTGAAGATCATGCGAAATGGTTGCGTCAAAAGGGGGAATTTACACCTAACTTTTTAGATCGGCTAGAGGATTATTTGAGTAAGCCGGAATTTCCGCTTATTGTCGATGTGGGGGGGCGCCCCACGGCCGAACAGGCACAAATTTTTCGCCACTGCACCCATGCGATTCTATTAACGGCTTACCCTGGCAAGATTATTCCGGAAAAGCAGATCGACGAGCGGTATGAGACGGCACGAGACTTTTGGCTGAATATTTTTGAAGACCAACAAATTCAGCTGCTTTGTGATCTAAAATCTGACCTGAACGGGGATGAAGCCTATGAGATCAAAGCGGGTGTTTTGACCGGCACAATTTCTGGGTTAGATCGGAATGCGGCCGTGTCGAGCACAACCTTAGATGGGGTTGTGAACCATGTAGAGGAATTGTTTCGGGTGACGAGCGATCAGATCGAACATGAAATCAAGGCTGCTGCACCGGTACAGCCGTTTCTAAATCTTGAGCAGATTTTGAGAGAGATTCAAGCGGCCCCAAGTCGTTTTTGGCTTCCAGAAGATATCTTGAAATTAAGGGAGACTGTCGCAGGCAGCAAAGGGCTCTCAATTTATGGCCGTGCCCCTATTTGGGTCTATGCAACTTTGGCAAATATGATCGATTCAGGGGCTGGATATTTATTTGATGCCCGCTTGGGGTGGATTAAGACCCCCACGCTGACTCAGCTGTCGATCAAGAAAATTCAGGGGACTCAGGTTCAAACCGGCTGGCGTGTCGGGTTAAAGGGGAACGCCGCGAGGCAAATCTTATCGATCGAAACGGAGTCGCAATATTTAGATATTAACGATATGGATTATCTGCCAGTCCCTGCAGAAATAGACACCGGCCGCCCTTTACTCATTAGTGGCAAACTCCCAAACTGGCTGTGGGCGGGCTTGGTAAGCCATTTGGGGAAAGAATCGGTAGGGATCCTCGCTTATCAACCTCAACTTGAAGGGGCTGTGGTTGTCTCATCTGCCGACGGCTCATTGTCGATCGGGACTGTTGTTCCGATCGATAAAACAGAGCTGTAGTTTAAGTCGCTACGCTTACATGACCAATCTGCGATTGGTCTAATGCTAATTTAGTTGGCCTTTACGCTTACACGACCAATCTGCGATTGGTCTAAGGCCAATTTACTTGGCCCCTACGCTTACGCGACCAATCTGCGATTGGACTCAGTCAAATTTGTTTGACCGCCAACATTGCCAGGCCCCCCATAAGTATCGACTTAAGGTTTTTCGATGTATGAGACCAGACGTAGGGGCGTGGATGTCCCTGAAAAATCGGACGAGAATGCTCAATTGGCCGGGACAACCCGCCCGGCAATTTGGCGATAACAGCTTTAAAAGTAATTTTCCATGCCGCCGGGCGGGTTGGACCTGTGTTTTTTGCCAAAACGGTACTATTTTCGGTCCATCCGCGCCCCTAACATTTGATGACTGTCTTAAGTTGATACGCATGAAGGTCAGCTTGTCTGTCCCCTACGCTCACACACACAATCTATGATTGGACTCAGTCAAACTTGTTTGACCGCCAGCATTGTTGGCACCAGTGCCCGCGAGGGCGTTAAAGGGAGCCGTCGCTTCGCTTACACATCCAATCTGCGATTGGATTAAGGCCAGCTTGTCTGGCACCAGTGCCCGCGAGGGCGTTAAAGGGAGCCGTCGCTTCGCTTACACATCC
>JAHDGV010001157.1 GCA_020631655.1 Chloroflexota bacterium
CGCCTTTCGGGGGATTGTACAGCCCGGCCCGTTGCAAGGCATCAGGACGGTTCACCCCGGCGTACGCAACTTTTATAAGTACTTCCCCATACTTTGGTGTTGGTACGGGGCGCGCAGTTGGCTTCAAAACCTCTGGTCCACCTGGATTGATGATTTCGATGGCGGTCATGTCTGACATGGGATTGTCCTGCAATTTGAATTTGTTAGCTTAGCGGTTCCAACTGCCCGGAAGATCAACCCGAGGGATTTTTGTTGGACGTTTGATCTGTTTGGCTAACCAATTGGGTCCAGCGAAAACAGATGCAAACAACTTGTTTTCGCGCATCCCCACTTTGAATTTTTCAATGCGCATCACATCTTCGATACGACGATCCAAAAACTCCCATGTTTCTGCATGATCTGTGCTTTCATCGCCCAACCAAAACAAAACGACTGAGCTGTATACAGCCGAAAGCGTTGCCCGCTTTGTATACCAATTCAAATCTTCCGAAGTATCCCCAAGCAATTCCCAAATGAGATCGGCAGTCCCCCAAATCAGTTTGGCCCCTGTGGCGGAATTTTGCGGCAACGCAAACAATGTTGAACCCCGCCGCACAGCTTCTTTATCGTTCACGACCTCCAATCGTGAACGCACCGCGAACGCCACCTTTTCACGTATTTTCATGCCTTGCGTGTTTTTTGCCTTCCATCGATCAGTCAAAGCTTGATCACCGCTTTTGTGAAATTCGACCGCAAGATCAATCGCACCTTGCGGACAAACAGAAGATGCGATGAGCGGATTAATATCACAATCTGCCACAGCTGCATCGAATGTTGTCTTGCTCCACCCATCAAAAGGCACATGTTCCAAGGCGGCCTTTAACAAGGTGCTGCGCATCTCAGAAAAAGATAGATTTGACATGTTTACCCCATTCGAAGGCCACACTAGACATAATAGCCCAGCACCGCTATACGGCCACTTCCTGCAACTTTTGCAACTCTAACCTAGAAAGGTGGTGACAAC
>JAHDGV010001158.1 GCA_020631655.1 Chloroflexota bacterium
CCAAACCCCAAACCCCAAACCCCAAACCCCAAACCCCAAACCCCAAACCCCTACGCACCTCAATCATAAAACTTAAATCCGGAAGCGTTCATGTGAAAATGGGCTGGGTTACTGGAGTTCGACCATCTGCGGCTGCTCCTTGATTTGGACTCCGTACTCTTTGACTTCCTCCGCGTAGCCATCGTCATCTTCATCCTCATCATCTTCGTCCACAAAAATAAATTTGTATATCAAAGCACCCAAAACTGCCCCGCAAAGTGGCCCAAAGAACTGCATAAACTGGGTGTTCCCAATTTTGCCGATAATAATCGCGGGTCCCAAGGCCCTGGCCGGGTTGAAGCCGCCGCCCGAAACGTCTCCGACAGTGATGTAGCAAATGAAGTACATCATGCCGTACGCCACCGGGAACACTTCGATCGATTTGGCTTTGCTAGTGTCGATCACAAAAGCCGCGTAAGTATACATCAAAAAGAAGGTGCCGAATAGCTCTGTCCAGAAGCCGGACACGTCGTAGTGGGAACTGTCTGGACGCGGAATGCCCATGAGGCTTTTGTCGGATATGGCCTCAAAGATTTCAATGGTGAGTTGGGACTGGATGCACATGGAACCCACGATGGCACCGATGAACTGGATCATGATGTAGAACATGCCCATGGACCACTCGATCTTGCGCACCACGATCATCCCGAGAGTGATGGCCGGGTTGAAGTGTGCCCCCGAAGTCGGGAAGAGCAGCCACGTGAAAATAATCAGCACAATTCCGTGCGCGAACCCGACACTCTCGTCGCCCAAGTCGTCCGTGTCGCTGAAGATGATTGCCCAGGACCCCACGTAAGTCAGCATGAACGTGCCCAGTAATTCACAAAAAAGACGTTTTGCTAGAAGAAAATACTTGCTTTCATTGTCTTTTTTTTTAAATTCCATTATCCTTTAAACTCGTTAAAAACAAAAAAAATAATTTTTAACAATTCAGGGTTTTGGGGTTTGGGGTTTGGGGTTTGGG
>JAHDGV010000329.1 GCA_020631655.1 Chloroflexota bacterium
TCCCCTCAGTCACCGTGCGGTACAGATAAAAGAAAACCCCCGTCAGGCTCGAGAAGCGCATCATGATATAAACGATTAGCGAGATCGCCACAGACGCCTCTGGCCCCAGCCCTGCACCTGCATACAACGACGGAGCAAGCATCTCGCGCGGCCCCAATCCACCCACAGATGGAATCATAAGGGCAATGGCAAAAACAGGTACAACAACCAAGTTGTAAAGCACCGTTACCGAATGGCCGAATGCATATGCCGCAAACGTCCACCAAGCTATCACAAATCCGTCAAAAATGACCGAGATGCCCAGTGCGCGCCAAATGGCAGGCATACCACAACTTTGCACCGCTGTTAAGAATTTCGCCAGTGGGCCATCCCCAACCGGAGAAATCACATTAGGGAGCATCTGTCCCAGTTTTGATTCACCAACCCAGCGAATCAAACGGCCATCTAACAGCACGATCCCTCCAATAAGCCCCACCACGCAGGTGGCAAAAATCGCCAAAGCCCACACTTGCGGAAAACCATCCGGCCGGAAAGGCAAGCCAACCAGGCCGATGACAAACAGCACCAGCAAGCCGGTAAATCGATCTAGAAACACTGTTCCAGTAGCAATGTCGGCCGGAATTTCTTGAGAGACTTCAACCACACGCACCACATCCCCGCCAAAGCCGCTGGGCAAAAACGCGTTGAAAAAACTGCCTACAAAATAAAGTTGAACCAGCTGCCGGAATTTAATTTTACTTATCCCAACCCCTTTTAAAAGCTCCCACCAGCGCCATGCGCGCAACGGCATGCTTAACGCCACAAGGCAATACCCTGCAAACACCCATCTCCAATTAGCCTGTTGAAACAGCTCCCAAAGCTCTGCAAAGTTGATGCTACGGACGGCCCACACAATGCCCAAAACAGTGATTCCCACCCGCAGAATGGTTCCGAGGTATTTTTTCATAGACGTTAATTCTAACGGCTTTAGATACAAGTGCCGATTATTTATAGCTTTTTTCACCAACTCAGTTTAACCAACAGTTTGATTCCTTGATTAATGGTGTTGTCGGTCATACACTACCGGCCGAATGCAACACGTCTCGACCGAAAAACTTATCACCCTTGGGCTCCTTTTGCTTTTTTGGGGGCTGGCCCTAACTAGCCTTATTGGCGATAGCCCCACCATGGATGAGCAAAACCACCTTACCCGAGGATACGCATTTATTTCGACGGGTGATCCACGCTTGAGCATTGAGCACCCTCCACTGGTGAATTCGTGGGCCGCACTACCCCTTTTGACCGAAAACAATCTGGCTCTACCGCTCGACCAAAGCGGTTGGCAGGGGCGTGAGTGGTACTCGGTTGCGGATCGTTTTTTCTGGCAAGATGGGAACCCTGTTCTGAAACTAGTTTTCATGGGGCGAGTCATGATCGTCTTTTTGACCATCGGCCTCGCCTTTGTCGGCCGTGCGTTTGCCCGCCAGCTTTGGGGAGCCCCGGCCGGGCTCGTCGCCTTTGCAGGTCTGCTGTTTGACCCCAGCATCTTCGCCCACGGCCGATACATCACCACCGATCTTGGCGGAACGCTGTTTATCTTTCTAGCCACGTTCTCTATCTACAACCTGTTTCAAGCAACAACAAAGTGGCCGCTCAAAAAGCTACTCATCGCGACTCTCTGCATCGGGCTGGCTTTTGCCAGCAAGCTGACCAGCATGGTCTTTATTTTTGTTTGGATAGCCCTTGCCTGCGTCCCTTTTTCGCCGCAACCATTCGGCCGTCGATTGGTGCATCTGGCCACGGCCGGAGTTGGGTCGCTCGTAGTTTTATGGGCCGTGTTCGGCTTTGAGTACGGGCCGTTTCTGTTTATCGATGAATCTCTACTCTGGCTCAACGCTTATTCTGGCCCCATGCCCACCTTTTGGTCCGGCATCGAGCGCATCACCTTGATCAGCGGCGGCGGCCGACCCGCGTTCCTGCTCAGCATGCATTCAACCGAAGGGTTTTGGTTCTACTTTCCCGTAGCTTTCCTAGTCAAAACACCCCTTTTTGTTCTGCTCGGATTTATTTTCGCTGTCCCTGCGATGCTGTGGCACAAGCCGTCCCGCCCCAAAACTATTTGGCTGATGGTTCCCATCGTCATCTATTTTTCATTCTCGCTCACCAGCGCACTCAACATCGGCTATCGCCACCTGCTCCCGATTTTGCCCTTTGTCTATCTGATTCTTAGCGGATTCATCGCCACATATTTCCCCAAGTGGCTGGCATGGGCATCTGACGTTCCAGATGCGTCAAAAACATTGGCCGGTTGGATTGGGCAAGCATCAATCGTTTTACTCATTATCCCTTCAGTTTTTTACCATCCGCACCAGATCAGCTTTTTTAATTTGTCATTCGGTGGCCCCAACAATGGCTCCATTGTTTTGGTAGACAGCAATATCGATTGGGGTCAGGATTTAGGCAGGCTCAAAATGTGGATGGACCAAAATCAAGTTGATCACATTAATCTGGCGTGGTTTGGCACGGCCGACCCGGCCGTCTATGGCTTAAGTCACACCCCACTGCCGGGCGAACCACGTCACCGCAATCTGTGGTGGGACGTTCCCTTTGACCGGACAAATCCGGCCCCCGGCATCTACGCCATAAGCGCCACAAACCTGCGCGAAATGCCCCTTGTGCCAGAAGAAAAAACCGTCTACGCTTTCTTCCGCAACATGGAGCCAATCGATCAGATCGGATATTCAATTTTTATTTACGAAGTGAAATAGGCCGTAGGCAGGCTCTGAGTGTGAAGTATAAAGTAACAAGTATGAAGTGATTTACTCTTGTCACTTTATACTTGTTACTTCTGACTTATAACTTTTAAAGGGTCTCTTTAACCGCGTTCAAAGCTCCGTCGTAGTCTGGGAACTGTGCAATCTCAGGGATGTATTCTGTATACGTTACTTTCCCATCACGGTCCAAAACAAACATCGCGCGTTGGTTCAAGCGCCATTCTTTGATGTACAGCCCATAAGCCTCGCCAAATTCCATGCTTTGATGGTCAGACAAAACTTGAACCGCTTCAACGCCAGCATCACCACACCAGCGTTTTTGGTTGAACGGATGCTCAGCACTTACGGTCAGAATCACAACATCGTCACCCAAGTTCGCCGCCTCTTCGTTCATCCGGCGGGTCTGGGCATCACAGATGCCTGTGTCTAAAGATGGCACAACAGAAATTAAACGAACTTTACCGTTTGAATCAGAAATTTTTACCGACTGCATCCCGTTGTCTACTAAAGACACATCTGGAGCGGTATCCCCTACTGAAATCGGGTCACCAATAACGGTTAATGCGTTGCCTTTGATTGTAACTGCGCCATGTCTTTCATTACTCATAATGATGAAAATTCTCCTTCGATTGCAAAAAGTTATACCAGATTAAATTTTAGATATCTGGCAGGGTAAAGATACAGTGATCCGCTTTCTCTCTGATTGTTTCTAATGATGTGCATATGCAGGCCCCATCAAGCAAATCTACGGTTGCTCCTCTGCCAATTCAACATCACTGGCTTCAAACCCCTTGTCGGTTTCTTCTACGTCGTATAACACCCAAACCCCACGATCTAATTCTTGGGGGTCAACTTGGATATCGGTTTTGTGGAAGAAAATGTCCTCACCCGCTCCACGAGCGATAAACCCATATCCTTTAGTAAAGTTATACCACTTAATTCGGCCCAAATATTTTCCAGTCAATGGGTCAATTTGAATGGTTGCGGGCTCTTCAAAATCGTCATCATCAGGAACAGCTTCATTTTCCGGCGATGGGGAAATCTCTTCGGCCGATTGACCGTGATCTTTTTTAGGCTGACTAGACTGTTTGGCATTTGGCTGAGCAGACTGACTTGGCACAAGTTCTGCGAGTGAATCTGGGGTGACAGGCAACCCCATTTCGCTTAGCTGGCGTTGATCTTCAACTTTAAAAACAAACTTGGTTCCATTTGCGTCAGTTACCCAATGATCAGAAAAATTCATACGGCCTCCTACCGAAAATCATTGGTTAGACATCTGTATAGGGGATAGATTAAAGCAGGAAATTAGGATTACGCAAAGATTAAGCGGAAAGAGAGGGTAAATTCACAATTTTCCTGCCAAAAACGGCCGTTACCCGAGTAAAGCGAGCTGTTGAGCCCCATCTTCTCCGGCTTGTCGTTCAACTTCCTCGGCCGTGTCGACAAATCCAACGACACCGGCAACCCGGCTACGTGGACCTGCTTTAGCGACCGATGCTGGCTTGATCGAACGTGATCCTACTTTGGCCTTTTTCAGCTGGTGTGGATTAATCATCCCAGTCGTCATTTTAATCAATAGACGCGTCTCTTCATCCCCCACCACGAGCGTCACCATCTCCAAGGAGCCTTTTGGCAATTTAAGGCACACAACACCTTGCCCGGCACGGCCTTGGGTTGGGAACTCATCAATCGGGGTTGCTTTAGCCAATCCATCATCTGTGATCGACCAGATCATCGCACCCGGCCGGGCCAAGTCCATTGCCACAACGCCGTCTTCGTCCCCTTTTAGTTTGATTCCGGCAATACCACCGGCCGGTAAGCCCATCGGCCGCACTTGTGATTCTGTAAAGCGGATCGCTTGTCCACCGGCCGTCCCTAGCACAATTTCATCTTCCCCAAGTGTTAGTCTGGCCCAGCCGAGCGAATCGCCTTTGTCAATCCGCATCACCACAAAGGTATCGCTGGTAACGCCGGGCAAATCTTCTACGCGTACCCGTTTGACTTGGCCGCCAAGGGTTGCCATCGTCAAAAAGCCTTGGGCCGATTGATAGACATCGTATGGGACAACGACTGCGCCAACAATATTATTGCGGCGGGTAAAAGCGGTTAGCTCGGCCCAATGTGTCCCCTGCCCAAACTCGCTGGCAGGTGGCAACTGATGGACCGACATACAGGTCGCTTTTCCATCGGCCGCAAACAGATAAAGCAGGTCACGCGTGTTGGCTTTGGCCAGCAACAGCGGCATCTCGTCCAGCTTGCCGGAAATTCGGCTCACGTTGGTTGAGGTTGAGCGAGCAACAGTCCCTTTTTCACCCAGCATGACCCACGTGCTTTCATCCGGCACAAGGTCCTTCGGCACAGTCACATCTGTTTCAAGCATGTCCACAATGCGAGAACGACGATTATCGCCGTATTTTTCCCGCACAATTTCAAGCTCTTCTTTTACTTTAGCCCGCATAAGTTTGGGGCTTTCCAACAGTTTGGTCAGGGACTTAATCAGTTTTTTGAGTTCTTTGTGCTCATCATCGATCTTTTTGCGTTCCAGCGCAGCCAAGCGGCGCAAGGGCATGTCTAAAATCGCTTGGGTTTGCGGAACAGAGAACTTGAAGCGTTTGCGCAGATTATCGCGTGCGGTATCAACCGTGCGTGACTTCCGAATGATGGCGATCACCTCATCTAAATGATCAAGCGCTTTCAGCAACCCTTCTAGAATGTGAGCCCGCTCTTCGGCCCGAGCGCGGTCAAATTCACTGCGCCGCCGCACAATTTCTAAACGGTGCTCGATGTAGAAACGCAGGACTTGCTTAAGATTTAGAACGCGAGGCTCCCCCTCAACTAAAGCGACCATGTTTATGCTAAACGTCCCTTGAAGCGGGGTTAAGCGGTACAGGGCAGATAAGGTATCTTCGACGGTTACGTTTCGGGTTGTTTCGAGAATGATCCGAATTCCGGTCCGGTCCGATTCATCACGCAGATCAGTTAGCCCTTCCAGCTTGCCGTTCCGGTGTAAGTCAGCGATGCGGGTGAGCAAATTGGTTTTGTTTACTTGATACGGCAACTCAGTGATAACGATGCGGGATTTGTTCCGCTCCATCTCTTCGACGTGCAGTTTGGCGCGTACGGTGATGCGTCCTTTGCCGGTGGCATAGGCATTTGCCAACGCATCCATTTGGCCGCTTTCATGATTTTTGCTTTCACGATGGCGGAAAATCACCCCGGCCGTCGGGAAGTCTGGCCCAGTAATAAACTGCATCAAATCGGCCGGAGTAATCGACTCAACCTTACGCCAGTTGTCGAGCATGTAGCCAATCGCGCCGATCACTTCGTTTAAGTTATGGGGCGGGATGCTGGTTGACAT
>JAHDGV010000330.1:0-2457 GCA_020631655.1 Chloroflexota bacterium
TTCATCGATTTTGACTTTGTTGCCGTCTTCGATTGTGGCACCATTTTTCCTAAAAACTTCAACCGCTTCAGGAAAATCGATAATCAAACAGCCGAAGTCTTTTAGCAGACGCATCGATGCGTCGTGGATTTTTTGCACACCTTCTTCCGGCACAATGTCCATAAACGGCACGTTGTTCAGAATCGGTTGCAAAAACTCAATCGGTTTTTTGGCGTCACTTTTGTTACGTCGTGAAATACGTTGTCTTTTCATGGGGTTACTCTTATTTGTGGGATTGGGTTGCTTGATGACCGATTTGAATCGAAATTTGTTCGGCCGTCTCAAGCAGGATGGGGGCATAGGATTCCAATTTTTCGGGTGAGATACGGGAGGTTGGGCCAGCGATACTGATCCCAGCGATGATGTCACCGTTCAAGTCAAAAATCGGGGCCGCAATTCCGGCAATACCAACCTCTAACTCGTGCCGAGTCGTGGCATAACCGCTTGTGCGAATGTTGGATAACTGTGTTAGTAGGTCGGCTTTTTGATTGAGCGTGTCATCGGTTAGCTCAATCATTTTGTCGAAGTTTAGGTCCGCTAGCTCCTCATCATCTTGGAAGGCTAGCAAAACTTTGCCGGTAGAGGTCGCATGGGCGGGAAGGCGAGTGCCGATGTACTGAGTGAGCCCCAGCAAATGTCGGCCGATCGCTTCATCAATCACCATGGTGAATGGGGTTTGATCTTCGTCAACCCAAAGCACATCTAGCGTAACGCTTTCACCCGTTAACCGACTTAGTTTACGCATGTGGCTGTTGGCAATATCACGCAGGCGGTGTTGGCGCATGGCTCGGCCGCCCAGCAAAATTAGCTCTGAACCTAACCCCCACATCCCTGTGCTACTGTTGTGCTCAAGCAGCCCCTCGTTTTTTAGAGCAGTTAACATTCTAAAAACGGTCGTTTTTTTTAGCCCAGTTTCGTCGATTAAATCGGCCAGTGTCCAATTTGGCCGCTCGTCGTCAAAGAGCCGTAAGAGTTGAATTGCGCGTTCGAGAGACTGTGTGCCTTGCATAGTTTTGATGCCAATATGTGGAACCTAGTTTCAAATGTTGGAATTTTACCGATAAAATCACTCGTTGCAACCACTATTTCGATCAGTAGACATAAGATTTTTCGACAAATTGATGCGAAACTCCCTCATGATATTTGGTTGGTGCAATCCCCTCTGGTAAAATCCTTCTCAGGAAGAGGGAAACCGGCGTGATGCTGGGGGATTTTTTCAATATTTTCAGGGAAATCATAAAGGCAATAATCCTTGTTTGACCGATTTATCAACAAACTAGCATTCAACAGCATCCTATTTGGCCTTCTCTTGGTGTGTACCCCAGCCTTGTTGGTTCGCGCCTCAGGAAAAATCAACAACCCAGAAATAGATCGATCGATATTCATTGAATCTTATAACGGAGCCGTTCAATTAGAAGGAGAGGTTGCGTTTAACGCCCGGTTGTCTCCATCTGTTGCAACAGTAGGAGATGAGTTAAGCCTGAATCTAACTGTGCAAAACAACACGGCTCAACCTATCTCTCCCGAAATCAAAATCAAGCTACCAGCCGGAGTCTTGCCAGATGCAAGCTCTATCCCAGCAGGGGCGTCTTTAAATCTACAAAGTTTAGAGATCACATGGTCACCCGTGCTAAACGGACAGGGGGGTACGGCCAACGAGAGCTTCAAGCTCAAAGTCAATTCGGTAAATGGCGCTGAGCCTGAGCAAGCCATCTTGCTTTCAGTTTTTCATGGGAGTGAACTGCAAACAACTGAGCTTGTTTTCTGGTCTGGTGAATTGCCAACCGGAAATTTCACAGTTTTCCCTGAGCGAGCTTCTGTAGGGCAACCGATTCAGCTTAACGCGCTGATTGAATCAAACGGCCCAGTTAACCAAACGTGGATGCTGAGCGATGGGCGGCAAATATTGGCGCAAAATCCGATGATCGTGTTCCCAGAAGTTGGAACGCACACGATTACGTTGTTTTTGACCAATCCGGCCGGGACCACCGCAATCGACAAAACGGTCACAATTGGTCCAGAGCCGGCCGCATTTATTAGCCTAAACAACTCATCGCCCAATGTGAACGAACCTGTGCAGTTTAGTAGCGTTGGCGGTGGGCAACAGCCTCTCAATTACTATTGGGATTTCGGTGATGGGACGTTTTCGACTGATCCGAACCCTCAGCATCAATTCCCTGTAGCTGGCATATACACGGTTGTGTACACGGTAGAAAACGAATTTGGAAAGGCTCAAAACTTTGTAGAAATCACGGTTGGGTCACCTCCGGCTGCTGATTTGATCTTGCCCGGCTCTGCTCTAGTTGGCGATGAGCTGGACCTGCAGGTCTTCATCGATGATTCTGTTCAAACGATTTTGTGGGACATGGGGGACGGCACTCAGCTAGAAGGGTTAGATATTTCTCACACGTATCAAAG
>JAHDGV010000330.1:2557-6104 GCA_020631655.1 Chloroflexota bacterium
GAGCCGTTCCCAGAAGACACAATTATTTTCTACTGGTATTGGCCATTGCCATTGGCAGTAGATCAAACGTTTGTTCTGTATGCGGTTGATGGTGAATCTGAACGTCGCATCGGATCGATTAATCAACCAATCGATGGTGAAAGACCGTTTAATTATGGATACCCTGTACAGGGGTTGAACCTTGCCAGTAGGGTGGGGGAGACTGAGTGGCTTGTGAAATTGGAAACAACGGCCGGAGAAGCAAAAACGAGTAGCGACAAAGGGCTCGTTACAATTTTCGGAATCTGGCCAACCTCAACACCTGCTCCAATTCCTCCAACGCTTACACCAACGGCTACGATTTTGGTTGTGCCAACAAACACACCAACGCCAACGGCAACCTTGCAATCGCTTGGAGAAACTGGTAACGGGCTTACACCAACCAGCACTGCGATTCCTGTTGAACCGACAGCGACACCAACTCCATCTGTGCCGCCAGTCAGCACAGAGGCTCCAGTGGTGACGTCAACGCCTTCTGCCACAGCAACGGCCGAGGGTGCAGAGCCAACTAGAGACAATTCGATCTCGACAAGCACACCAAGCCCGAGTCCTTAGATAGATAATCAAAAGGGGGGAGGTTTATAATTAGGCTCGCGCATACTTAAACTAACATTTATTAGTCATTGTAATGAGAGAGTGCCACTAAAGCTCTCACAGTAGCGATCTCCTATATTTATCTGCCTGCCAATTCACTATAGTTAACTTTGGGCGCCACAGTCTGTGCAAAATATATTTTCGCGAGTTAAGCCAAACTCGTCATTAACCTATGTTGAAAAAACTAAAGGCGCTCTTCATCGCCCTTCTACTATTCTGCATCTCTTTCGAGTTATTTAGCTTGTCATTTCTTTACCTGTATCCACAAGCTGAACTAGCGCCTAGACTGCCTTCTTATCACTGGAACAACGTTCTCATTCCCAAAGAGACGAAAGTTGTTTCATCAGAGGCCGGGATCTGGTATCAACCTAATCTCGACCTCAAGATTGCTTTTAACCGCTTTGCCGGTTGTGAGCCTTATCATCTAATCACGAATTCATACGGCGCCAGAGATTCAGAAAGAAGCATGAGTAGCACTTCAGCCAGAGTCATCGTCTTGGGAGATACAATGATGGAAGGCATGGGCGTAGATGTTTCAAGCCGGATCAGCAATCTTCTTGAAACAAAGACTGGGATTGAGCATCTAAACTTTTCAGTTAAAAATACCGGCTCTCTTCATCATTTAGAAACCTATAAAACTCTTGCTTCGGAGTTTGAGCATGATGCGATCATTGTTGGCATTTTCCCATATGATGATTTTATTGACGCGGATCTAGAAAAGAAAAAAGTTTTTGATGCAGGCTATTCTGGCCATTTTCTTCTTGGAGATTACCCAAACTATACAAAAGTCTCTCATGAGTCCGTGCAAGAAAAAAGCGAAGACTTTGTCTACGTCGAAGCTTTGCTCCATGAATATACTTACAGCTGGCATTTTTTGCTCTACCTACGTAACAGATCCAAAGCTGGCTCTCAAAAATTTGACTCCCCTTCCGCCTATTATCACCATTCCGAAGAAGATTTTATGAAGGTTGTATTCCCACTTGAGCAATTGGCACAGTTGGCTCCAAATAAAGACATCTATTTAGTCTCAATTCCATACTTGAACGATCTGGAAGCTTATGAGAACACCACCACCGCCCCATTTACGGAAAAGATGCTCCACTTTGCAGAAAAATACCCAAATGTAGAGTATTTTGACCTGCTAGAGCCAGTTACTAGCTATGCATCCGGAGATACGGAAACATACTATTTCCCGTGTAATAAGCAGCATTTTTCTCCGGCCGGTTACGCTTTAGCAGCTGATATTCTGTATGAAAATCTGCCGCTCTACGCAACTAAACGGGCTGAAGCTGAGCTAGCATCATCATTTAGATAATTGTGTCACATTTGCCTGATTTTTAGATTCATTTAAAGTTCGGTTTATGACTAAAAATCAATCCTTTGCAAAGAAAATTGAGGCGGGCCTGTACAATGCCGCCAGAGGAGTTTCGAAATTAAGCTACCCATTAGGCTGGGAAAAGCTTGAAATTGACGAGAATCGCTCTCTCTGGGCCTCATATACACCCGATTACAAGCCTAATGCCCCGTTAAACGTATCAACATCGGCCGATTTGTGCATTATTGGCGGTGGCTACACCGGGATTTCTACCGCATATCACTTTAGCCATCATTATCCTGATAAGAAAGTTGTGCTCGTTGAAGCCAAATCGCTGGCAAATGGCGCTAGCGGCCGAAACGGTGGCATGATGCTGAATTGGGTGTACGGCACAGGGGCAATGAGCGATGAAATGACTCAGCGTGTCTATAGCGCAACTCACCAGACCATCGAAAACATTGAGAGCCTTATAAAGGAACATCATCTTGATGTGAGTTACCGCCGAGATGGCTGTTTTGAGGTGTTTACAGATGAGCAACGGGCCATCGAAGCTAAGGCCGAAGTAGACTATTTAAACCGCATCGGCATTCCAATCCAGTTTTTAGATGCTGATCAGGTTCGCCAAAAGATTAATTTGCAAGGGGTTTATGGCGGATTATTTGACCCAAGTGAAGGGCAACTCAACGGTGTTCAATTTATTCGAGAGCTTAGACCGGTTTTAGAGGCCCGCGGTGTCGAAATTTATGAAAACTCCCCCGTTTCGAAAATTAATGAGGGCAAAACAATTGAAGTTATCACAAAAAACGGCCGAATAAATGCAAAGGCGATTGTGCTGGCCACAAACGGGTACACCGGAAAGCTAGGTTATTTTCGTAAATCATTCTTTCCGTTGCATTCCCACGTTTTCTCTACCCCCCCACTGAGCGAAGATGAGTCTCAAAAAATCGGATGGAATGGCTCGGCCGGATTTTCTGATGACTTAAATCGAATTTCATACGCGACTAAGACCAACGAAGGCCACATTGTGTTTGGCGGCGGCAGTAACATATCGTACGGCTACCTGTTTAATAACCGAACCGCCTTCCCCGGTAGCCCCCACAGCGCCACGGCCGCATTTGATGATATGCAAAAAACAATGGGGCAATATTTACCCGGCACGGGAACTATGAAGCGGGCTCACATGTGGACCGGGACTTTGGCCATTAGCCTGCGCCGGAATTGCTCGATTGGGGTACGGGGCCAGCACAAAAACGTCTACTATGCGCTTGGCTACAGCGGGCACGGAGTCACGGCCGCAAATATGGCCGGAAAAATCATCACTGATTTGTATGGAGGCAATACGGCTCAATGGCAGGGCATGCCGTTTATCAATGCCGATTTCTCTCCAATCCCTCTTGAGCCGTTCCGCTGGACCGGCTACCAGATGATGACTCGATTAACCGGTAAATCACCCCGAGAGCCTCACCGCTAACCACAAAGCGCGTTAAAACAAAAAAGGCGAGTTTGGTTGATACCAAACTCGCCTTTTTTGTTACTCTCTTGATTTAGTCTTCAGCTAAACCAAGCGTTCTAGAATAGATGTCGTTGCTATAGTTACGA
>JAHDGV010001159.1 GCA_020631655.1 Chloroflexota bacterium
CGCACGCTGAGCAAAAAGCCAAACCAGCTTGGCTCACTATTTTCAGTGGGGACGGGCAAATGGAAGTATTTTTCATACGGCTGTAAACCGGCCCGCAGATAGTCCCAATTTTTGCGGCGAGTTTCAATAAAACCGTCCAATCGTTCTAGCTGAGCCACCCCAACGGCCGCCTGCATGTCTGTCAGCTTCAGGTTATAGCCGATGTGGGAGTAGGTGTATTTGTGGTCATAGCCGTACGGCAGATCGCCCAGTTGCCAGTCAAACCGTTTGCCACAGGTGTTGTCCACACCGGGCGGGCACCAGCAGTCGCGCCCCCAATCCCTGAATGATTCAATTAGCTTTTTGAGCGCCGGTTTGTTGGTCAGCACACAGCCCCCTTCCCCCATCGTGATGTGATGGGCCGGATAAAAGCTGATGGTCGATGCGTCGCCAAATGTGCCGGTAAGCTGGCCGTTGTAGCGTGCGCCGAGGGCATCGCAGTTGTCCTCAATCAAGAACAGATGATATTTTTTGCAGAATGCGATTACCGCATCCAAATTAAACGGGTTGCCCAACGTGTGGGCGATCATGATGGCGCGCGTTTTTTCGGAGTAGGCTTCTTCCAAATAAGAGACATCAATATTGTGGGTATCTTTTTCGATGTCAACAAACACCGGCACAAGCCCGTTTTGCAAGATGGGATTTACCGTGGTGGGAAATCCGGCCGCAACCGTGATCACCTCATCCCCAGGCCGTAAGGCCCGATCCCCTAACTTTGGGGATGTGAAGGCTGATAGTGCCAGTAGATTAGCCGATGAGCCAGAGTTGCATAAAAGTGCGTGGCGTAGCCCCATGTAGCTGGCCATTTTTTTCTCGAACTGATCTGAAAAACGGCCGGTGGTTAGCCAAAAATCTAGCGAAGAGTCGACGAGTAGGCTGATTTCATTGGCCCCAAAAACGCGGCCAGATACGGGCACGGCTGTTTCGCCGGGCACGAACGGCTGTTCGGCAAAGGCGGCCGC
>JAHDGV010000331.1:0-1673 GCA_020631655.1 Chloroflexota bacterium
GCAACCAAGCAAGAGCATTGGTTGATCATGATCGACTCAAACGACACCGGCTCACAATTGGCCACCCACTTGTTGGGATTAGGCCACAAGGTCAGCCTTGTTGAAGCTGGGCCAGAATTTAGCCAAATCGATAATCAGCTCACCATCAACCCAACCAACCAAGCGGACTACACGACACTTCTAAACAGCTTAGATGCCCAACCAGACAAAATTGTTCACTTGTGGAACATGGAAGGGAACGCAGAGGACAACGCTGGAAACAACGGCTTCTTCTCACTCCTCTTCATGGCTAAAGCATTGGGTGAGGCACGGTATACCAATCCAATTCGCTTGGCCGTTGTTGCCCGTCACATGTTTGATGTGATGGGTGGCGATCGGGTGATCGCTGAAAAATCAACCCTACTCGGCCCGATTCGAGTTATGCCAAAAGAGTTGCACAACGTGCGCACATTGGCCATCGACTTCCCTGCTCAACACCCAGATGAGCTTGTGATTGATCAGCTTTTGGCTGAAATGTCAGCCCCGCATGGCGACACTGAAATCGCGTGGCGCGGCCGTCATCGTTGGGTACAAACGTTCGAGCAGGTGCAATTACCAGCCCTCAACGACCAACCGGTTCTCAAAACCGATGGTACATACATCATCACCGGTGGTTTTGGTGGGATTGGGTACGCCATCGCCGAACATTTGGCAGAACAAGTGCAAGCAAACATCGTTTTGGTCGGCCGGTCTCCCTTCCCAGCTCGGGAAGATTGGGCCAATGCTGACGAAAAGATGCAGGCGAAAATCGACAAAGTCGAAGCTTTAGAAAAACATGGCTCAAACGTGTTGGTTCTGAGTGGCGATGTTGCCAATTATGACGACATGGCCCTTGTCTTCAGCAAAACGGCCCAGCAGTTTGGCCCAGTGACCGGCGTGTTCCACACGGCCGGCGCCATCGAAGACGGCCTCATCAGCCTAAAAGAGGTTGAAAGTGCAGAACGAGTCCTCAACTCAAAAGTTGCAGGAACAACCGTATTGCACGATCTGCTTCAAACCCAAAACGGTCAGTTTTTGACCCTGTTTTCATCGGTCAACGCCTATTTGGCACCGGCCGGACAGGTTGATTACAGCGCGGCCAACAGCTTCATGGATGCATTTGCACAAGCTCATGCATCTCAACCGGGCAAAGGTCCTGACCTGTACTCAATCGCGTGGCCAGGCTGGCAAGATGTGGGCATGGTGGCCCAAATGCCTGACTCTGCATGGAAAAAAGAAACATTGGCACGCGGTGTTGGCACGGCCGAAGGGATGATGGCGATTGCGCGAGTGATGGCTCACGGCGTACCTCACGCGGTAGTCTCTCCGGTTGATTTCTTAGATGAATTCCAGCCGATCAACGCGCCAAAAACCCGCTTTGTATCAACGGCCGTAGCTGAACCAACGGCTGAGAGCGGTCAGGCGGAAGAAGCCGCACCGGTTGCACTTGCGGCCGACAGCATCTACGCCAACCATGTTCAAGCCTCAATCGCTACGATCTGGGAAGAATTGTTGGGTGTAGAACAACCGGCTCCAGATGAAAACTTCTTCGATCTGGGTGGTAGCTCGCTGATCGCTCTCCGTCTCTTTGCAGACATCGAAAAACTTTACGGCACACGTTTGCCGCTCGCTACGCTGTTTGAACGGCCGACAAT
>JAHDGV010000331.1:1773-6079 GCA_020631655.1 Chloroflexota bacterium
GAACGGCCGGAAGGACCATTCATGCTGGGTGGATACTGCATGGGTGGAACGGTAGCCTTAGAAACGGCGCAACAGCTCCGCAAACAGGGTCATGAAGTTTCTATGGTTGCGATGTTCGAAACATACAACTGGGATCGATTGAAAAAAGACAGCAAGTTTGAAGATGCGATCTTCTTCTTGCAAAAGCTCGATTTCCATGCGCGCAACATTCTAATGCTCGACTGGTCAGAGAAGAAGCTGTTCTTCGGTGAAAAGTTTGCCGAGCTCAAACGCCGGATTCAGATGAAGACCGGCCGCAATTCTGCGCCTGTTGATGCGGCTGAGTTAGATCCAGCAACTCAAGGTGCGGTTGATAAGCTCTGGAAAATCAACGACGATGCCGCTCTAGACTATGTTCCTGATGATTATGACGGGTACATGCTCCAAGTTCGGCCGATCAAAGGGTATCGGAAATACACCCATCCGGGGGTTAACTTTGAGACGGTTAACAAGACCAACATGCATTACGAAACTCTCGAGGTGTATCCGGCCGGTATGATGGTTGAGCCATTTGTAGAGCAGTTGGCCGATGAGTTAAACAAACACATTGATCATGTGTCTGAAAAAGAGGCTGAGAAGTAAGCTAACAGTCTGTTCAGGGAGCCATAATGCTGAACAACTAAACGAGGATCACGGTAACTTTGTCGTGATCCTCTCCACGCAATTAAGGGTCGTACACACCACCCCTTATGCCCATTTTTAAACTATGAGCTTCTCATTCTTCTATAAAATCAAACGTTTTATTCCAAGATCTATTCAAATTGGCCTGCGCAGAATCAGAGCGAAGCAAAAGGTTGCAAGCTATAGCGATGTTTGGCCGATTTTAGAGTCGGCTAACAACCGGCCGGCCGGTTTTCCAGATTGGCCAGACGGGAAAAAGTTTGCTTTTGTGCTGATGCACGATGTGGAGCATGCGGCCGGGCAAGCCAAAGTGGCTAAGCTATCTGCCCTAGAAAAAGAGAGAGGCTTTCGCTCATCTTTTAACTTCGTTCCTGAGCGGTACAAGCAAGATTACGACCTGCACAAAGCCCTAAAAGCTGACGGATTTGAAATAGGCGTGCATGGGCTCAACCATGACGGCACTCTGTTTAGCTCGAAAGATATATTTAAAGGTAGGGCTCCTAAAATAAACCAGTATCTAAAGGATTGGGATGCTGATGGCTTTTGTTCTCCGTCATCGTTTCATAACCTTTCTTGGATGCATGATCTTGACATCAACTATGAATCATCCACGTTTGATACCGACCCTTTCGAGCCTCAATCAGATGGTGTAGAAACAATTTATCCTTTTTGGGTAGAGAACCCAGATGACAAAGGAAAGGGCTTTGTCGAACTCCCATACACTCTCCCGCAAGACCACTTACTCTATATCATTTTACAAGAGAAATCCCCTGACATTTGGAAGCGGAAATTAGACTGGATTGCAGAAAATGGAGGGATGGCTCTGGTGATTACCCATCCAGATTACATGAACTTTGGCCAATCACCGATGGCTTTAGAGGAATATCCAGTCGAAATTTATTCAGATTTTCTTGATTACGCCCGAAAAACATATGGTGATGACTATTGGCACGCAAATCCATGTGAAGTGGCAGAATTTTTAAAAAACTCAATTCAAGACTTAGTGCATGCCTAAGCACCTAAATCGGTCTTTGCAGAATTGAAACCTAGTTTTAACTAATACCCAACATGAAAAACCGGAAAGCTAAACGCATTTTATTCTTAGTAGAAAATGGGCCCTACCCTATCGATGTCCGCATTAAAAACGAAGCGGAAACAATGCAACAAGCCGGATACGAAGTCCGTGTCGTTGCCCATGCTAAAAAAGGGGAAAAATACCGAGAGGAGCTAAACGGGGTGCAAGTCTATCGCTATCCCGCTCCGCTTGAACTACCTTCATTCCTCGGGTTTGCCTTTGAATATGCGTATTCGTATATTGTTGGATTACTTTATTCAACATACATTTTTATCCGCCACGGATTTGATGCAATCCATGCGGCCAACCCGCCCGACATCTACGCCTTTTTAGCCATCTTCTTCAAACCGTTCGGTGTGAAGTACATTTTTGATCACCACGATCTAACGCCTGAGGTTTTTCAGGCGATGTACAACGGGGAAGGTAACAGTACGGTATACAAAATACTGATGTTCATGGAGCGGTTTAGCCTCCGCGTGGCGGATCGGGTAATTGCGACCAATGAATCCTACAAAAAACGACAGGTTGAGCTACACGGAATCCCGGCCGACAAAGTCACGATTGTGCGTAACGGTCCTAACCTCGATAAATTTATCCCCGTTGAGCCTGATCCAGAACTCAGAGCCAAAGCGGGTACAATCATCGGCTATGCCGGTTCGATGGGTAAACAAGACGGTATCGATTACTTGGTCCGCGCGATGGGGCATCTTGTACACGATCTAAAAGAAACTGATGTTTACTGCGTTTTGATGGGCAGTGGCGCTCAAGAAGAGTTTTTAAAGTCGCTAACAAAAGAGTTAAATCTTGAAAACCACATCTGGTTCCCAGGTTGGCTAAATCCTGATCAACTCATCAAAATTTTGTCTACATCAGACATCTGCGCGGGACCAGATCCGAAAAACTCTTTTAATGATCACAGCACCATGATCAAACTGATGGAGTACATGGCGATGGCAAAACCGATTGTCTCGTTTGACCTAACAGAAAGCATCTACAGTGCACAAGATTCTGCCATATACGTCGAAAACAATGACGAGATGGAATTTGCCAAGGCGATCCAAATGTTGATGCACGATCCTGAAAAACGTGAGACGATGGGCAAAGCTGGATACGACCGTATTCACAAAGAACTTGCTTGGCAATATTCGGCCGCAAAAATGCTCGACATGTACAGCGACTTGTTTCCAAGTATGCAGGCCAAACAAGTAGATATTTCTGTAGAAGAAAAAGTAGCTTACTAGAAAGGAGTTAAAGATGAGTGACCGAGGGTGGTTTGGACGCAAAACTGAAGCTGTCCAAAGTGATGAAATGACACAGGATGCCTTTCTGGCATTGATGCAAAAGTTTGTAGATGGCGTTGTCGCTTGCGACGGCGCCAAAGTGGCCGCATGTTTTACACCAGATGGAGTTTACCGCGACATCTTTTATGGTGATTCACAAGGGCATGAAGCGATTAAAAATCTAATCGAAAACAGCTTCCATCGTGATGCGGGCAACTTCAAGTGGGATTTGCACGAACCAGTAGTCCAAAACGGTGTCGGGTACGTGCGCTTCATCTGTAGCTATGAATCAAAGTTCCCTGAAGTGGCTGGGAAACGTGCTGTTTTTGAAGGCGTTTCAGTATTAAAGGTAAAAGATGGCTTGCTCAGCGAATATCATGAAGTTGTAAATCATGCGACTGGGCTAGCAAAAATGGGATTTGCGGCCGAGCGGATTCGCCAAATCTTGCTCCACGAAGCTGATAAACTGGCTGAACGGCCGGAGACTGCGAGTCATCTCTAAGTTTTTAATCAGTTTAAATAGATGATTGGGCCAAATGCCCTTAAACTAAAAGCACCTTGAGTAAATCAAGGTGCTTTTTTTATGGAGCGATTTAGCTATGAAATTCCCAATCACCCGCCGCCAAAACAACGCAGTAAAACATGAGGGCCTTGACCCAGAAAAAGATCAAATTGAAATTTTCAGGCAGCTGTTTGAGCATGATTTCCCGATTGAGTTCTTGCTCTCGGCCGAGATTCAGCAATTGCAGTCATTTACCGTGCCAAATGGAACGCGGCTATTGCATGCGACGGGGGAATTTGAAAAACACAGCCTGAAACGCTTGGACGATACCCGCGCGATTCTGTATCACCTTGGGCGGAACAATTTCTATTCTGATGAAGCGGCGGAAATGGCGACCCATTTAAATAAAATCCACGGGATGTATGACATACCCAACGATGAGTTTTTGTACACCCTAAGCGGCTTTATTTTTGAGTTTAGAGAGTTTGTAACCAACTATGGCTGGCGTAAGCTAACGCGCAACGAAGAGCTAGCGGTTTTTTACACCTACAAACGGATGGGTAAGCTGATGCAGATCAAAAATATTCCTGAAACCATCGAAGAATATGAAGCTTGGAAATTAAAGTATGAGCGCGAGAACCAAGAATATTCAGAGAACAATCATCTTGTTTCTGAAGGATTGATGCGTGGGCTCAAGCAGATGGTCCCGGCCGTCCTTGGTCCGTTTTTGCTCCCGTTTATTTTGAGCCTGATTGACAAACGGTATTCGTACTTGCTTGGCTATCGCTA
>JAHDGV010000014.1:0-1673 GCA_020631655.1 Chloroflexota bacterium
AGCCCTTTCTCTTTTTTGGCGATACAGGCCGCTTTGCCGATAAAGTCCCCCTGTTTTTTGAGCCGGACGGTCCAACCCAAACCTGCTTCGTAGGGAGAATATTCAGTATACACATCGGCCCCCCACAAACGATACCCTTTTTCAAGACGCATAGAATCCATGGCACCTAAACCGGCCGCGATCATGTTGTGCTCACGCCCCGCTTGCCAAATATCATCCCAAACAGACAGGGCCGCATCCATCGGCACATGCAATTCATAACCTAACTCGCCCATGTATGAGATGCGCATGGCGTACACTTTGTGGTAGCCAATCTCGATCCATTGGCCGGAGTAGTAGGGGAATGCTTCGTTGCCGAGGTCGTTAAAACAGACTTTTTCCAATACGCGGCGAGCGTTGGGGCCAAATACCCCAATCCCTGTATAGCTGTCTGACATATCAGTGATGGTTACAGTAAAGCCTTCAGCATGGGTTTTAGCCCAGTGCAAATCTTGCGGCCGGGTCCCTTCACCCACAAACATCCAGTAGGTGTCAGATGCCATCCGCGCTACCGCAAGGTCACGCTTAACTCCACCTTTTTCTGTCAGCCAGCAGGTGTAAATCACGCTGTCAACAGGTTTGTCCATTTCGTTTGAGCATAAATAGTTGACGTACTCAACCGCTTGTGGACCGGTCACTTCGATGATCGAAAGGCCGGTTAAGTCCCATTGGGAGACGTTGTTGCGGGTTTCAAGATGCTCCGCCCCTTGAATGGGTGACCAGTGGCGCGCTCCCCAACCGGACCGTTCTGGAATTTGATCTTCGTATTTTTCTAGCAGTCGGCCGTTTTCGTTGACCCAGTTTGGCAGTTCTAATCCGGCAAATACGGTCCAATCGGCCGATTGATCTTTGTACCGCTCATAAAACGGGGTGAGGCGCACGTTGCGCGGTTCGCTCGGTGCTTGACGCGGATGCACAATATCATAGATCTCACGATAGTTTTTGATGGTGATGACGTTGGTGTATTTCTCAGTCATCTGGAATGGCAAGAAGCGGTTGATGCTGGCCTGGCGAATGTCCCACTCTGTATCGCCGTAGGTCATCAGCTCCACGGCCGATTTTGCCACACCGGCCGAGTGGGTAATCCAACTGGCTGTTGCGGTCCAGATACCTTTAATCGGCGACTCTCCGATGATCGGCATCCCGTCTACCGAGAAGGCAAACATCCCATTAAACGCTTTAAACAGCGGTTGCTCACCTAAATCTTTGATGCCTAAAGATGGCATGATTTTTTGCACCATCGCCCAGGCTGGTTCTAAATCTTCAGGGGTAAACGGGTGCATGGCCGTGTAGCCCGGGGTGATGGGGAGATCACGTGCTTTGACCATGTGTGGTTTGTGCCAATAGCTACCGATGCCCCACTTGTCCCAATGTTGGCGCACGTACAGGGCGCTATCTACCTCACGGAAAGAGCAAGAAACAATCTCATCTTCTTTTTTGCTAGGATCAAATTGGCTCAAGGCTTCGAGTGGCTCAGTGATAACGTACTGATGCTCGAAAGCGTTTAGAGGGAGCTTGAATCCCAGTTTTTCTGCGATGGCGGGTGCCCAGATGTTGGTACACATCAGAACCTGCTCTGCTTCGATGCGGGGGTGCTCGGGATTGTCGGTCAAGACGGCCGCAACCCGGCCGTT
>JAHDGV010000014.1:1773-34410 GCA_020631655.1 Chloroflexota bacterium
CTTCGATGCGGGGGTGCTCGGGATTGTCGGTCAAGACGGCCGCAACCCGGCCGTTGACGATCTCAACGTCGCTAACCGGGGTGTTGTGATAGGTTGTAAAGCTCCCCTTAGCCAAAGATTTGGCCGCCATCGCTTTGGCATCCCGCACTAACGCGCCAGATACGTGGGATCCCGCCACAATCGCCCCTTTAGGCACGTAAAGTGCACCGATAAATTCGTTTGGATCAAGGTAGGGCTGATATCCATCAACATATTCTTGCGGGCTCAGCAAGTGGGCTTCAACCCCAAATGATTTGGCCGCACCAGCCATTCGCTTAAAGTCTTGCCAACGTTCTTGGCTGGTCGCAATATCACTACCACCTAAACCATTATATGTTTTGCGATCTGGGCTAAAGTCTTCAAGAGATTTATACAGATCACTGCTGTAAATGGCGCAGTCGGTCATGAATTTGTTGAGTGCCAGCGCCACAATGCCCCCTGGGGCGTGGCTGGTGGAGCCATCATTTTCAAATAGTTCACCCTTATCAACTAAGGTGATGTCGGTCCAGCCTTCTTTTGCAAAGTGATAGGCGGCCGCGCAGCCAACCATGCCGCTACCAACGATAACGAGTTTTTGTGATTTGGTTTGTGAAACAGTCATAGGATTGAGAGCCTTCCTGTGGAGTCGAAATTTGTCTATACAAATTTTACGACAGTTTATCTTTGCCCGCTATCCCGCATTAAAAATTGAGAGCCAAACTCTTGCACATCGCTTCATTTGAACTGGATTTTTGGGGGCATCCTCCTCATTTCCTACTATGTGACACAAGTAATGGGGGTGGCAAAAAACCGCCAGAATTTCCGTAAGTTCGTTTACATAGCATGAATTTAGTCGTTGCGACCGACGCTTTAAATTCAAAAAAGGTCTAAGGAGTTCGTTCCATACTCCGCAGATTAATTTAAGGGTCGGTTGAAAATCTAAGTCATTACGACAATTACGATGTTCGGGGATAGAACCAATGCAAAATCAGCAAGACAAAAATATTTTGTTAGTAGGATTAGAAGAGGAAACAGTTAACTCTTTGCAGAACGGAATTGATGAATTGCCGGGTAAATTTAAACTTGATCGAGTTGCGTCAGGTACAAAAGGGCTTGAGAAAATCTCATCTGGTATTTTTCCCATAGTTTTGGTGGGGGGCTTTTTACAAGACATGACCGGTCTGCATTTTGCGAGGGAGGCTAAATCTGTCAACAAAAATATTGAAGTTGGCTTGGTCATTCCTGTTGATATGACTTGTTTCAACAACTTCGAATACGATGATTATGTTGATTATCTGTTGAAGGATCCGATCTCAATCGCCTTTGTTCAGCAAATCATAAAAGATTCTTTCCGGCGTGGAGTTCGGCTAATGCAAGCCCATGTGGTTAATGAGCCATCAATCCCTGAAGGAAATGATATTGAGCTTAGTTTGAACGTGATGCCCAGCGATGAGGTTCAAAAAATTGAGCCGGGAACCACTTTTGAGATAAGCAACTTGCCCTCTGAAACTGAGTTGATGAATTCGGCCGGGCCGAATGACCTTATCCACGAAAAGCTACTGGGTTTGCGCCATTCAACCAGCAGTCGTTGTATTTTGCTCTTAAGCTCAAGCGGTCATGTCATCGACTCTATCGGTGATACCAACCGACTGAATATTACAAACATCAGCGCCTTAATCGCGGCCAATTACATGGCCACATCAGAATTGGCCAAAATGGTTGGCAACAATTCATTTTTCAGATCTACCTACCATGCCGGAACCAATTACGACATCTTTTCGCACGGTCTAACTGACGACTATCTGGTCGTTTCAATTTTCGACTCAAATTCTAAGATCGGATTGGTTCGATTTGGCATCAAACAGGTTTCAGATTCTCTGATTGATCTACTGGAAGCGCAGCAACGAACGTTTGATTTTAGCGATAGCAATATCCAATCAAGTATTGAACAAGAGCTGGACAAACTGTTTACCGGCTAACCTTAGCTTATGCCTTAGGGGCCATTTTTAGGACGATTTAGCTACTTAAAGCTGTATTACTCGACATAAATTCACGAACCATGCATACCAATTAGCTAATTCAATAGGTTTACTAAAAGTCTATAATGAATTTGCTAAGCAGTTGCCTTAGACTCAAATCGCTTATGTATATCAACTGGCGCCAAAAAGAACTTTATTTAAAGCTGATTTACTACGGACCACCTCTTAGCGGCAAGACTACGAATCTAGAACAAATCCATAAGATGATGCCGCCTCAGAAGCGAAGCGACTTGGTATCTGTAAAAACTCATGAAGATCGAACTCTATTTTTCGACTTTATGGAAATGGAATTGAACGAGATTAATGGGCTAAAACCGAAATTTAAGCTGTATACGGTTCCCGGCCAAGTTTACTATGCGGCAACTCGTAAGCTGGTTTTAAAAGATGTCGATGGCTTGGTTTTTGTTGCGGATTCATCCAATCAGAGAATGTCGAACAATCACCATTCTTTTCTTGAGATGAAGAAACAGCTAGACGAGTTAGGGCAATCATTATCAAAAATCCCACTGATCTTGCAGTGCAATAAGCAAGATATGCAAGATGCGGTCCCTGCGGAAAAGATTAGCCGCTTGCTGGGAATTGAGCAGTCAGCGACAGTCCCGGCCGTTGCAACAACTGGGCAGGGCACAACTGAAACATTGAAAAAAGTTATTGGAAAAGTTATTTCTCGGCTGTAAACGATAGAAACAATTCTTTAAATCTAAATCATGCCTGAAAAAAAATCTAGCGGCTCCGTTTGGGAGCCTGACGGCAGGCAAATTGAAGAACTGGATCGATATTTGGCAGGTTTTGCTGAGGTAACTGGCGCATCGTTCACCATTTTAATTCGAGCAAACGGAGATGTTTTGTGCTCGGATGGACAGTTTCCAAGAAAAGATAATGTGATGATCAGTGCCCTTGCGGCCGCTGGTTATTCTTCTAGCGAAGAGCTAAGCCAATCATTGGCGTTCTCGGATGATGAGGAAACCAATTGCTCACAGCAGTTTGTGCTAGAAGGGATCGAAAACAATATTTTCATTTCAAAACTAATAGACGATATTTTGCTGGTTTCCGTTTTTTCGGCCGAGGTGACTGTGGGCATGATGCTGGTCCATTCAGAAAAGTTAGGCGCACAAGTAGTTGATTTAGCGGCCGAACAAAAAGTGATAGAGGTAGAGAGGGAAGGGAGAAAGGTGTTCCAGTTTGATGAAGAATTTGGTCTTCAGGTGGATATGCAGCTTGATAGTTTGTTTTTAGACAATAAGGATTCCTAGGTTAAATATGAAAACCGAAATCGAAGGAAATCTAGAGGCAATGGATTTACCCACTCTCATCCAATTTGTTGGACAAGAGGGTGATGCTGCATCTGTCAATATCGAAGGTGAGAACGGAACCGGCTCAATTTATTTGAACGAAGGGTATCTGTGTCACGCTGTGGTGCTGGATTCTGAAAATCACAGAATAGAGGGTGAGGACGCTTTATTCGAGCTACTTAGATGGGAAAAAGGACATTTTAAACTCCTAAAGAAAGTTGAAGTTCCGATCGCGACAATTCAAAAGCCGTGGGATTTCGTTCTGATGGAAGGTCTTCGCAAGTTAGACGAAGAACAAGCAGGCAACCTTGATGAAAATGCTGAGGAAGGCAAGGTGGGAAATTCATCAAATAGAGAGTTCGAGTTATTCGACGAAACGTCAGGCTCAATTCCACAAAATAAGGAACTTAATAAAATGGCTAATTTAGAAGAAACACTAAGTGAAATTATGAAAATTGGTGGCGCAAAAGCGGCCGCCCTTGTTGATTGGGAAAGCGGTCTGACGCTAGGCACAATCGGCAGTGGTATGGATATCGATTTGGCAGCGGCCGGGAACACCAACGTGGTCCGTGCAAAGTTTGAAGTGATGAAACAGCTCAAGATTGACGGTGGTATCGAAGATATCTTGATCACACTGACCGATCAATATCACATGATTCGCATCATGGAAAGCAACGTTAATTTATTTATCTACGTTGCACTTGACCGTAGTTCATCAAACTTGGGTATGGCACGTCATCAACTATCAAAACTTGAGAGCGAATTAGAAATTTAGTTTATCTGCTGAATCTCAGCGAATAACCCTCTACAAGGCGCAAGAATCAGGTGGTGCTGTTTGTTTTATAACATGCATCGCACCCTGATTTTTGCGCCTTTTTTCTTGCTTGCTAATGGTTATAAGGGTCAAAATAGCTTCATTTTAGTAATGCACATCAACTAGGCTTAGTTTGGGGGTAAGTTAGAATTCAGCAAATGTAGCCTGTTAAAATGTTGGTGCCCGATTGCTTGTGATAAAATAGGACCCGTTATGCACAAATCTGTCAAAAACGAAGAAGAGATATTTGAAAGCGATAATTTTAAACTGTCTCAAATCTTTAATGAACAGCCTAAGATGGCCACGGCAAACCCAGAACGGGATACCGACACAGACGTTGACGTAGATGTTGATGTTGAGGACGAAGTTAAAGAGGAACCGCCGTATCGAGTCATCATCCACAATGACAATATCACGACATTTGTTTTTGTGATTAAAGTGCTCACGACCATCTTCATGAAGAATGTGATGGAAGCGGACCAAATCGCAAATCGTACCCACAACTATGGGATCGCCGTTGTTGGAACCTATCCTAAATCTGTGGCAACGACTCGTATCAACAAAGTTCATTTTGCGGCCCAGCTTGAAGGGTATCCGCTCAAAATGACGATGGAGCCCGGGGAATAGTCTAATCCGCGAATAGTAAATAGCCATTGGCTTTGAGCCTCGGCCGTATCTGAGCAAAATTAAGGTTGCCCTACTTGCCAACCCACTTATCCCAAGTGAAATATTTTCAGCATGAAAGTTGCTTACACTTGTCACTTCGGTCTTCATACCTCATACTTCCGCCACATTTACTATGGCTGTAGAGACACAATCTATTCAGAAACCTTCCCCCCCTGCCACACCGCCTGAAAATTCAGCCGCTCGGTTTGGAACCTTTGCTGGAGTATTTACCCCCAATCTACTTACAATTCTGGGGCTGATCCTATTTTTACGCATTGGCTATGTCACCGCTTATGCCGGCTTATGGCACACCCTAATAATCGTCCTAATTGCGAATGGTATTTCGTTTTTAACGGGGCTATCGCTATCAGCAATTGCGACCAGCATGCAGGTGAGGGCCGGTGGTAATTACTACATCATCTCGCGTTCTTTGGGGCTAGAAATCGGCGGGGCGATTGGACTGCCGCTCTTTGCATCTCAAGCAATTTCTGTAGCGTTCTACATCATCGGCTTTACAGAATCTGCTCAAAGTATCCCGTTTTTTCAACAGATCGATGCCCGACTTATTTCATCAGCCATTTGCTTGCTGTTCATATTAATCGCTTGGATTGGGGCTGACTTTGCGATCAAGATTCAGTTTGGGATTTTGGCCGTACTTACGGCCGCGCTAATCTCCTTTTTCGCTGGTGGCTGGGACACTATCTCAGAGCCTATCCTTGAGCCAGCTTATGCAGATGGGATTAGCTTCTGGGTTGTGTTTGCCATCTTCTTCCCGGCCGTTACCGGAATTACCGTTGGCACCAGCATGTCGGGAGACTTAAAAGATCCGGATAAATCGATTCCGCAAGGGACCATTTGGTCAATTGTGGTGACAGCCATTATCTACATCGGTGTGGTCATTTGGTTCTCGTTCCATGCACCTGATCGCCAAGAGCTGATCGATAACAGCATGGCGATTCAGTCGATTTCGATATTCCCTCCTCTGATCTTAGCTGGAGTTTGGGCCAGCACCCTCTCATCTGCCTTAGGCAGTATTGTGGCCGCACCACGCACGCTTCAAGCGATTGGGAAAGATCGCATTGTACGGAAATGGGTCTCGTCGAATTTGGGGCATCCTACCGAACCCCGAATGGCCGTTTTGATTACCGGCGCCATCGCCATGGTTGTGATCTGGATGGGGGATCTAAACGCAGTTGCGCCGATTATTTCGATGTTCTTCTTGAACACGTATGGGATTACGAATCTTGCGGCCGCGCTTGAAAAGCTGGTTGATAATCCTAGCTATCGGCCCCGGTTTAATATCCCGTGGTATTGGTCACTTTTAGGAGCAATCGGCTGTTACGGCACCATGTTCTTGATCAACGCCACCGCAACCGTTGTGGCGATCATTGTAACCGTTGGTATTTATTTCTTGATCCAACGGCGGTCATTAACCCGCACATGGGGGGATGTACGGACCGGCTTGTGGTTTGCGATTGCCCGCTTCGCTTTGTTGAGACTTGATACAAAAGAGATTTCTGCCAAAAACTGGCGGCCGAATCTGATGGTGTTTTCAGGGGTTCCTGATAAACGATTGCCGCTGGCCGAAACGGCCAATTGGCTCAGTCATGGCAAAGGAATTGTGACCTTCTTCCAGATTATCGAGCAGGATTTTGAGTCCGGCCGTGAATATGCACAGGCTAATCGGACCGAGGCTTTAAATACAATCAAGAATTTTATTCAAGAAAACAACTTGTCTGCTTTTGCCGAGGCAGAAGTTGTGCCCAATTTCCGGGATGCAGTTTTGACCGTGGCTCAATCACACGGGATTGGGGGGCTGGAATCAAACACGATTTTGCTAGGCTGGAGCCGAACGGCCGAAGGGCGGATGATGCAGATGTCGCTGGCTCGTGATTTGTACCACATCGATAAATCTACCGTATTCCTAAATATGGACGATCAAAAGGGATTTGGTCAACGGCGGGTGATAAATATTTGGTGGCGGAGCGCTGGAGGCAATGCTGACCTGATGTTGTTGATGAGCCATATCATTCGTCAGCATGGCTCGTGGGGGCGGGCTGAAATTCGCTTGTTACGCGTTATTGAAGATGAATCTGCGCTAGAAGCGACACTGATCCATGAACAGGCTGAAATGAAGAAGATGCGAGTCGAGGCGAAGCCCAAAGTCATTGTAAACGCTGACGGCCGGTCGTTTAGCCAAATCATCCAAGAAAATAGCCACGATGCAGATTTAACCGTTCTGGGCATGAACTTGCCTAATCAAGATTCGATTGAGGATTATGGGGAGCAGCTCGATAAATTAGTAGGATCAGTAGGGACCTCGCTAATCGTTTTAAGCGCGATCGAAAACATCATGATTTTCGATCGCGAAGATTAAGAGTTTAAGATTTGATCATCACAAAGTCGCCCGGCTTTATCGAGCCTTCCTGCAACACTTTGCAATAAACGCGCGACCAGCCCGGGTGCATTTTTTGGGATATGCGGGTCGACTTTTTATCGTTGAACCATTCGCTGATTTGGCTACAGGGGACAGCGTAGCTTGTCACTTCTAATAGCAGATCGTTGCCTACTTTAAGTACTACTCCCGGCTTGATGTCATCCCATCTGAGCCCTGAAACCGTTAAATTTTCTCCGGTTGCCCCCGGCCAAATGCTGTGTCCTTCGCGTTGCAGAGTCAGAATGCGTTCAAGGCTGTAAATGCATACGGCCCGTTCTGGCCCCCCATGATATTTTAGATGTTTTTGCTTGTCCCCCTCAACACCATTAACGGTAACGGTCGCTGAATGGATTGGTTTTTTGGGTACACCACCTTTGGAAACGTTGATTTGTACTAACTGGGCCATGGTTTAGGTCTCGTCTGGATTACTTCGTGCAGTGCGGGCTACCTTGTCTAGATTGGCAATATTTGGTTCGGCCAGAAAAGCTGACCGAACTAGGTTATTTCTTTATAAAGGGCGAACCTTACGATTTATCCGACCTCATCATCTTTTTAGGATGACATAAGTCCTGTCGGCCGGTCTGAATTTTATTATGGTGCAATCAATACTTCCGGCGAGAACATACTCATCCGGCCGCGACTGTCGATGGCCGCCATGCTCATAATATACGATTTTGATGGATCAAATCCGGTTAGCACAACGTTCCCCGCTTCAGCGTTGTTAACAAAGCGAAGCGATGGGTAGTTACGAATATCGGAGGTTGTTTCACGGAAAGAGATTGCATATCCGGCCGCATTCGGGTCGCGGGGCCACGTGAGCAAAAATGAGCCTGCGGTTGCCATCTTGACCACAGTGGGTGCTGCTGGCGGGATAGGGCTACCGGCCATGTTGGCCACGGCTGAGATATTAAGCTGTGTCACCTGCCGCAGGTAGGAATAGTCTAACTTTTCCCACGTATCCAGCTTTGAGTTGATGAGGTCTTCATTTTCAATTGACTCCGTGATGCGGATGCCGGGCATTCCGGCGTAAACAAACTCACGATGGTCACCCCAGCGTCCTTCACGGTCTAACGCATCAATAATTTCGATGCGGAATGATGGGACGTAAAGTCGCCCCATGTAATTGTAGTAGCGGGCTAAGGCACCTGACGGAGAACGGCCTAGGTCCGGTGCGAACAACCGAACCGAACGAGGAATCTCCGGCCTACCACCAATGGTGTCATAATTGATGGCTGCTATCACGTTCCGCCCGTCTCTAATTAACTGCTGTACCAAATCTCTCGATCCATGCGTTCCTTGCTCTTCGGCCGCTAGCGCCGCAAAAATAATCGTCTGATTCCATGATCTTGAGCTGAGCAAGCGGACAGATTCGATCAGCATAGCAACCCCTGAGGCGTTGTCATCTGCCCCTGGTGCGCGTGTTAGCCCATCTGTTTCATCAACCGAACGGGTGTCGTAATGGGCCATAATCACAATCACTCCGGCACCCGGTTCGGTTCCTGGCAATGTTGCGATGATGTTTTCTTGCTCGGCCGTGAACCCCTCATAGTCAAGCAAAAACGGATCGTTTTGAACCACAAGGCGGCCGCCGCTTGCCGCACCAACCCGAATCATTTCTTGTTGAATCCAGCGTCTTGCGGCCCCAACCCCAAAATTGTCTTGGTTCACAGGGCTAAAGGCATTGCGGGTACCAAATCCTTCTAATTGCTGAACATAAGCGGTTAATTGCTGTTCAGAAACCGCATTAATCAACGTTTCGATATCCGGGTCGACATTTGGGAAAACATCGCTCACCGGATTGGTGACAGCGTTGGCCGGGTCTGGTGGGATAAACCCTTCAACAGAGACCTCAACCACTTCTTGCTCAGAACCGGGCAAGGGTGGTGGTGGGGGAATAGAGGTCGGGATAACCAGCGTTGGCGGGGCCAGAAGGGCACACGAAAACAAAAACACAAGCAGGGGGGCAAAGCGCAGTAACCTTCGTTTAGATGTGGGGGATTTGTTTGATTTTGCAGTCATAGCTCTGAAATGATTTTGGTGCTGTGATTATGGCTTGAGCTGATGGTAAATTCAACTAATTATTGGGGTTTTCTCAACTAAAAAACCGCCCTTTGATCCTATATCAAAAGACGGTTTTTACGCGCGAGTTCATTAAACACATATACTTTGGAACGTGATTTTAATAACTATTCCAACCAAATCGCAGTTCCTGCATAACTGAAGTTTAAATTGCGAGAAATCAATTTACAGATGAGACAGTTATTTAAACTTCAGTCCTTTACGTATTTGAGCTTAATTTGGGTTTACACATTAAAGAAATTATTCGCTGTTAGTTTCGCTAGGCTTATCAGCGCTGTCTGAGTTTATGCTGGGTAGAACAGCCTGAATCAGATCGATGGGGATTGGGAAAATCGTTGTGGTGTTTTGTTCAACTCCAATTTCCGTGAGTGTCTGCAAATACCGTAGTGTCATTGCTCCAGATTCTGTTGAAAGCGCCCGAGCCGCTTCTGAGAGCATTTGAGAGGCCTGCAACTCACCTTCAGCGTGAATGATTTTTGCACGTCGTTCTCTTTCTGCCTCTGCTTGACGTGCCATTGCCCGCACCATTTGGGGGTTAAGCTCTACATCTTTAACTTCTACGATGGTTACTTTGATTCCCCATGGTTCTGTGGCCTCATCAATGATGTGCTGTAGCTTGCCATTGAGTTCTTCTCGATCAGAAAGCAAGGCATCTAATGTGGACTGCCCAATGACGTTGCGCAAACTGGTTTGTGAAATTTGGGACGTTGCCCGACGGAAATTCTCGATGTTAATAACGGCCGAAACCGGGTCTGTTACCTGGAAATAGACAACTGCGTTTACCCGTACCGTTACATTGTCAGACGTAATCGCTTCTTGAGTTGGGACATCTAGCGTGATTGTGCGCAGGTCAACTTTCATCATTTTATCGATGACGGGAATCACAAAAAAGATTCCCGGCCCCTTGGCTCCCAGCACACGTCCTAGCCGGAAAATCACCCCTCTTTCATATTCTTGAACGATCCGAACACCGGCCGCAATTAAGGCGATAATAAATAAACCACCCACACAAACTAGGGATCCACCCATAGACAAAAATTCACTCATCCAAAGCCTCCAGATATTTCTAATCCTAAAAACAAGTAATTTAAACAGGTTATACCAGCTAACATAAAAATCCGCTTGTGATTTTAAAATGGCAAGGTTAAATCTCTTGATCCAACCCATCAGATGTGGCAGAATACATGACCTTGGTTCCCATAGCTCAGAGGATAGAGCGTTGGTCTCCGAAGCCGAAGGCCCAGGTTCGAGTCCTGGTGGGAACACAGGCAAGAAAGCTCTTTGAACGTGAAAATCGCTTCGAAGAGCTTTTTTATTTGCTTAGGTGTACATTAACCCTGCAAAATGTTTAACAAGTTAAAACGACTACCCCAATATAATTACGGCCGTTAATTTTAGAAACAATAAATCTATTTTTGTTTCTGCCCAGCTAAGGATTAAGTTGAAAGTAGCTATCAATTGATTTTAATCTTCAGCATTTAACGAGCAGTACCACTTTTAACGAGTGAAAGCTATCCCATCGTGTCATCCATCATGAAAAAAATTATTGCAGGTCTATTTGTCGTTATTGGAGCCATCTTTCTGTATCAACTACTGTTTAGCAACAGTGATCAAACAAGCACTGAGGCGGCCGTCACAGATGATCAACTGGTCTACATGCCGGTTGTGACCAAGCCGGACCCCACACCAACCCCAGAGCCCACAGCCACACCGTCTAACACCCCCACACCTGGCGAAAACAGCATCTATTCAGTGGTGGTGCCTGACACCGTTAACAAGTTTGATAAGCTCGAAATTGATTTTCAAATCGGCGGTCTCATCGATCAAAACAAGCAGTTGCCCTATTTAGCGGCTGCAGATGCCAATGAATTTACCCAAGATTTTGTTGGGGACGGGGTAAGCGCAGACGCGATTTTCATCGCTCCAAATGGCACCGAATATCGTCAGCCAGCCTTTTGGTACGAGCACCATGAAGGGTTATTAGCCATCAATCAATCTGGCTGGAAGATCCGATTTGCCCCTCACGAGCCGGGTGCATGGGCGGTAAAAATCGCTGTTGAGCATCGTGACGCATCGCTTATGAGCGAAACCTATTCGTTCACCGTGGCAGATACGGCCGCAAAGGGGTTCTTGCAGGTAGCTGAAAGTGATAATCGTTATTTCGAGTTTGATAATGGGGATTACTATTCAAACATCGGGTTTAACTTTTCGGTTAAAGAGCTGGATGATGAGCAAGAAATTGAACTGCTTACTTCCAACGGCATCAATTATTTGCGGGCATGGGTTAGTCGGATGAATATCACCGGTGGGGCATGGTCACACTTATCCATGAAACCTGTTGTGTATGACGGCTATCTGCCGCGTGATGCTGTGACACGTTACCGGCCGGAAGGCAAAAGCGAAGAAGAATTTTGGTGGCGACTGGGTCATAACCACAATTGGTACAGCAGTTGTTTGTATACCAATCAGGAATATGATGCGATTCGAGTCAAGCAAAATACCAACTATTTGATCCAAACGGAGTACGCGACCTACGGTGTTACCCCGGCCGATGGTTCGCGTGACTATGGGTACACGGTGGCGATCCAAGATTGGGTAGATAACTGTGGTCAGGTCCAGTCCTCAAGCGCCGTAACTGAGCATTCTGGCAACCGCAACGAACAGAATCTGGTGAGTGATGGGATTTGGAATTCAGGTGACAATTACACAATCCCGTATGTCTACCCCATGCTCGACAATGTTTCGGCCGGAGACGCCTACATCAAGTCGATTTCCATCCGTGAAATGCTGGCCGACGGAAGCCTTGGCCCTGAATTATTCATCGACTACAAGGCTGACAAGCGGGATTATTATTCACAACGTGAATCGGCCCTGCTCGATAATATGATCGAGGTCGCTGAAGACAATGGTCTATACCTTCGTCTGGTTTTAAGCGAGAAAGAAGACCCGCTTTTAGTTAAAGGGGATCGATATGGCAACCCAACCGATCTTGATCGTCAGAATTTCTATGGAGAAGGGCGAACGGTTCACTACAACCGCTACTTGCTCATGTCGTGGTGGCGCTATGTTCAGGCCCGTTGGGGGTATTCAACTGCGATCCACTCATGGGAGCTGATCAACGAAGGGGATCCGTTTAATGCGGGCCATTACAACTTAGCAGATGAAATGGGTAAGTACATGAACTGCACCGTTTTTGGCGTAGAAGCGGCCGGAAACGACTGCACCTATGATCATCCAAACGGCCACATGGTTTCTACCTCGTTCTGGCACAGTTTCCCGGCCGATGAGTTTTTGCGTAACACCGGTTATCCCAACATCGACTTTGGTGATCAGCATAAATATTTGCCCAAAGATGAATGGCAAATTCATGAAGATATAACCACGGCGGTATTGGAATTAGGCCAAACAATAGGTGATGGTTCTGCTAGTGACACCAACAAACCAACTTTACGGGGTGAAACCGGAATCGTTGATGCCGGAACTGATGGCCCGATTAGCGAATTAAGAAATGGAAATAATCCGGTTTGGTTGCACAACATGCTCTGGTCATCCCTTAACGCAAGCGGTGTAATGGAAGCTGGCTATTGGTATCCTGAAGCCCATATTTATAACAACAGCTTCAATCTACTGAATCACTTTGATTCGTTTGCAAACTTTGTTGATACGATCCCGCTAAGTAACGGTAATTACGCTGAGCTAAACGGCTCGTTTTCTGATGGGTCTTATCGCTTAATGGGGCAAAAAGATGGGGTTACCCATCACGCACACGGCTGGTTGCGTCATCCTGACTTTACATGGAAGAAGGTTGATGGTGGACAATCTAACTTTGGCATAAACGGGACACTGACTTTGACTGGATTTGAGCCAAACGACACGTACACAGTCTCGTTGCAGACCTATAGCTTGAGCAGTGGATACGTTCAAACAAGCCAACAGGTATCGGCCGATGGCAGTGGTACGCTGTCTATCAGCCTGAATACAGCAGGCGATGTAGGCTCTGTAGCGTTCAAAGTGTCACGGTAGCCGATTATGGGGTTAGCAGGATTTTGCGCACCCCGGGTTCGGCCGCTTTTTCAAAGGCGGCAAGTCCATCGGCCAGCCGATAAGATCCTTCAACCATGTCCAAAATTTCGTTCGCCTTGGGCGTTTTGAGCAAGCGCACGGCCGGTTCAAACGGACCACAACGTGATCCGATCACATTGAGCTCCGCAACAACTAGCTTGGTTAAATTAACATTTGCCGGCCCCGCATAGGTGCTTTTTAGCACGATGGTGCCTCGCGGCCGGGTGATCCGCAAAGCATGTTCAAGCCCAGCTTCGTTGCCGGTGGTTTCAACTGTGAAGTCAAACACATTGTCTTCAATGTGTTCGGTTAAGTCAGTTTTTAATCCCCATTTCTTGGCCAATTCAAGTGATTCTTCACGACGGCCGAGCATGACAACTTCATTGCCACTCAGGGCTAAAACCCATCCAACCAACATGCCCAATCGGCCGGGGCCGACCACGGCCACAGACCGGCTGGGTGGCACGCACAGCTGTTCACGAATGCGCAAAGCGGCGGCCAATGGCTCTGTAAAAACGGCAAGCTTGTCGGGAACGTCGGCTGGAATTTCAACCAAATTAGCTTCTGGTACCGCCACGTATTCTGCAAATATCCCGTCCCGATTGATGATGCCTAAAACGGTTCGATTGGGACAGTGTTCAGACCCTTCTCCCACGCAAACACTGCAGGTTTCACATCCGATATTTATCGTAGCGGTAACTCGTTTGCCCTGCCAACTAGATGGGACGTTCTCACCCGTTTCAGCCACCGTTCCAACAAACTCATGACCTAAAATCCCATTAAAGTTAGGGACGTACCCTTTTACAATTTCAAGGTCAGTAGAGCAGACACCGGCCAAATTGAGCTTAATCAATACCTCGTTGTCTTGAATCGTAGGTTTTGTTGTTTCTGAAACTGCTAGTTTGTTATTTCTGAGAGTGATTGCTTTCATAGAATAAATTTTATCGATAGAGAGAGGATTCATGAGATTTCTCTCCTGTTTAAATTATGATCACCTTGTGATACCCTTAAATCATGAATAGGACAGTAACCCTAATAATTTTACTCGGAATTTTATTTTTATTGCCAGCTTGTGGCGCTTTTGACACAGGTAGTTTGCCTGTAGGAAATGGTGAAGTGGAAAGTTTTGTCGAAGATGTTTCGGCCGATCTGGGCATTGGACCCACTCAAACCCCCACACCTAGCGAAGATGCTACAGCTACTCCCACAAGAACGCCACAGCCGACCCTTATCCCCACCTTTACCCCTGATCCCGACGGTCCGATTCTAACCGGAGCGGGGCCAGCAACTTCAAACGACGGGCCGCTTCAACTGGTTGAAGTAACTCTGTCTGGTGAAGTGTACGTGGTGGTTGACGGAGATACGCTGAGCGAGATAGCAGAGAGCTTTGATGTCTCTCTTGATGAGCTTTACAGCGCCAATCTTGATCTGATTACTGATCGGGATTTAATCGAAGTGGGTTGGGAACTACAGATCCCTGAATAAACAAGACAAAGACAACTGAAACAAAAAAAGGCCACCGGTTTCCCAGTGGCCTTTTTGATTTCAATTAATAAAGTCTGCTTAGAGCGGTTCCGCTTCAAGCTCTTCTTTTTCTTGTTCCGTTACGCTTAGGACAACTTCGCCCTCGACGTAATCGACCGAAACAACAGAGCCTTCAACGATTTTGCCTGCAAGCACTTCATCAGACATCCGGTCTTCGATTTCCATCTGGATAACCCGACGCAATGGTCGCGCACCATATTCTGGATCGTAGCCTTCTTCAGCAATCCAGTCTTTGGCCGCTTCGGTAGCGGTGACTCGGATTTCGTTTTCAGCCAAGCGCTCGTTAACTTCCTCAAGTTGGATATTAACGATTTCACGGATGTGCTCTTTCGATAGTTGCCGGAAGACAACAACCGAATCAACACGGTTAATGAATTCAGGTTTAAACGCTCGTTTTAGCTCATCCATCAGCTTTTTCTGCATGTCAGAATGCTCGGCCGCTTCAACAACCGCGCTATCCTGTTGGAAGGCAAAACCGAGGTTTGGCTGACGTTTGATCGCATCTGCACCCACATTAGAGGTCATGATGATAATCGCGTTTCTAAAGTCAACTTTTTGACCTTTTGCGTCAGACAATTGTCCTTCTTCCATGATCTGCAACAAGATGTTGAAGGTTTCAGGATGCGCTTTTTCGATTTCGTCGAATACCACAATTGAGTATGGACGGCGGCGGATCGCTTCAGTTAGCTGGCCAGCATCTTCATACCCTACGTAGCCTGGAGGCGAACCTACCAAACGGCTAACGCTGTGGCGTTCCATGAACTCAGACATGTCTAATTGGATTAGCGCGTCTGCGGTTCCGAACAAGAATTCGGCCAAAGCTTTGGTTAATTCTGTTTTACCGACACCCGTTGGGCCTAAGAAGATAAATGAACCAATCGGCCGGCGTGGATCTTTCAACCCAGCCCGTGCGCGGCGTACCGCTTTCGAGATCGAAACAATCGCTTCATTTTGACCGATGATCGCATCGCGCAATGCTTCTTCCATACGGAGCAAGCGGGCTGATTCTTCCTCAGTCAATTGCAGAACAGGAATTCCGGTCCACATCGCCAATACTTCAGCAATATCTTCGGCCGTAACCTGCAAGTTATAGCCTTGCTTGCCTGCACGCATATCGTCCAAACTGCGTTGAAGTTTTTCTTCTTCTTCGCGCAGATTAGCCGCATCTTCAAAACGACCTTCATCTAAAGCAACTTCGCGCTGGTTGCGCAGGTCGCGTAGATTGTCATAGACGGCGTTGATATCAGCCATTTGTGGAGCGCGATACATGCGCACTCGGCTGGCACCTTCATCGATTAGGTCGATCGCCTTGTCTGGTAAGAATCGTTCTGTTACGTAGCGAGTAGAAAGCTTAACGGCCGCTTCTACCGCTTCTTCAGTAATTTCAAGGTTATGATGTTGCTCGTAAGCCGCTTTCACACCGTGCAAAATCTGCACCGCCTCTTCAGGGGATGGTTCATCTACATGGATGGGTTGGAACCGGCGCTCAAGGGCCGCATCACTTTCAATGTGTTTGCGGTATTCCTCAAGGGTGGTGGCACCAATGGTTTGGAGTTCACCGCGAGCTAGAGCCGGTTTTAAGATGTTGGCCGCGTCAACGGATGATCCGGCTGAACCTGCACCAACAAGCATGTGTACCTCATCGATGAACAGAATTGAATCGCTCGTTTTCAACTCATCAATGATTCGTTTCAAACGCTCTTCAAATTGACCCCGATACATCGTACCAGCTACCAAACTGCCTACGTCCAATTGCAAAACTCGTTTGTCTTGCAAAATTTCAGGCACTTTGCCTTCAACTACACGTTGTGCCAATCCTTCAACGATGGCGGTTTTACCAACGCCAGGTTCCCCGATTAAGGCAGGATTGTTTTTACTGCGGCGAGCCAAAATTTGGATCACACGCTCAATTTCCATTTGACGGCCGATAACAGGGTCTAGTTTGCCATCTTCTGCCAATGACGTGAGGTCAGTGGCAAGTTGGTCCATCAAAGGAGTTTTTGATTTGTCTTTTGCTGATTTACGCGGGCGACGAGTTTCTTTATTCTCGCTGGCCGGAACAGGGCTCTCTTTAAGCATCCGACGTGTTTGGCGACGAATTTGCTCAGTTGTGACACCAAATTTCTTTAGGATATCTACAACAGTGCCGTCATTTTGACGGGCTAACCCGAGCAAAAGATGTTCCGTAGAGATGTAGTGCTGTCCCATACGTCGAGCCTCTTCAACCGCTAGTTCAAGAACTCTTTTTGTTGTTGGGGCTAGTTCAATTTTTGTGAATGGGGTTCGTGTCCCAGTGCCAACCATCCGCTCGACCATGGCTTGCACCCGGCCGACTTCTAGGCCAACATCGCGGAGCACACGTCCTGCAACGCCCCCTTCTTCTCTCAGTAATCCGATGAGAAGATGCTCACTACCAATATAATTATGGTTGAGCCGCTCTGCTTCTTCTTGAGCTAGGCTGAGAACTCGCCGTGCACGTTGTGTAAAACGTTCCCAGTTCTTTGAATTCATGTATAAAGCCTCATTTTGCTTAACATCAGGCACGTTGCCTGCGTCAATTTATGATAACAACCTAATATCTGTCTGATTAGTAAAAATGACTGCAAAGGTTGATTCGTGGTGTTAACGGCCGACTATCAAAACTAATGTCACAATCTGGGTGTCAGCCTTTACAGGTTCAGAAGTAGCTTGTGACGTCTACTTGATTCAATGACCTGTTTCCGAGCCACTACGACAATAGTTAAAAGAATAAACTTTTTCTAGCTATAGCACAATGGCGAATTTAGTACATTTACCAAGATAATTTTAAGATGGTTTAACCGCTAACACCAGTTAGAGTTTCGTTAGGCGAGCTATTTGGTTGATTTTTGACTGGAAATGGCCCAAAAACCTACTGTAAAGGTTATTTATGACTCATTTTCACTTAAGGATGGTTCGAATTCTTCTTCTAGTTCTTGTGAAATATTAAGACTTAGCCCCAACTGGCGCTTGTCAATGTCAATCTTAATGATTTCAACCGTGACAATCTCCCCCTCTGCTACTGCGTGAGACGGATGTTTAATCTTGCCACCTTTGAATTCTGATAAGTGAATGAGCCCTTCGAGTGAGACATCGTGTTGCAGTTCTGCAAAGGCACCATATTTCTCAATTTTGGTGATTCTAGCCTTAGCAAGGGTACCTTCAGTAAAGACACCATCAGCAACTTTCCACGGATCATCTTTTAGTCGTTTGATGCTAAGAGCGATACGTGCTTTTTCTTCATCGATATTTAAGACGATGACCTCAACCTCTTCTCCGATAGAGTAGAGTTCTTCTGGGGATGTGATTCGGCTCCAGCTTAATTCTGAGAGGTGAACCAAGCCTTGAATTCCTCCGACATCTACAAAGATACCGAAGCGCTCCATGTTGACGATTTTACCATTCAAGACGGCACCTTCGTCGATATGAGCGATTTTCTCAAGTCGTTTAGATTTTTTAGCTTTGTCGGCCGCTTCTTTGGCAGACAAAATCAAGCGATTCCGATCAGGATCAACCTCGATCACTTTGGCTTTGAGTGTTTTACCTTGGAATTGCGACATGATGAAATCATCCCGATACTCTTGTTGGGTTAGACCAAGTTGAGAAGCGGGTACAAATCCACGTAACCGGCCGACTTGCGTTAGCAATCCGCCACGATTTTTACCTAAAATTTGAACTTCAACTTCTTCTGCTGATTCAAGAAGTGCTTTTGCATTAGACCACTCATTGGCCATGATCGCTTGTGTAATCGAGAGACTAATATTGCCGCGGCTATCTTCGGCATTCGTGATCATGACGGTGACTTCCCCACCAATTTCAAGCTCGTCCCGCTCTTCAGGAGGCAGTTGCTCAACTTCCCTCGGGTCAATGTAGCCCTCAGACTTGGCCCCGATATCCACAAGGATGTGGCTACCTGAGATTGAAACGATATGGCCGGTGCAAATATCACCGGTTTTAGGGACGTGAAGTCCGAAATCTCCCTCTAACAAAAAAGCCATAGGATGGCTGGCTATATCAGCCGACTGTTCTGAACTCATAAATTTTTAGTTGATACCTTCGAATTGAAATATTTCGCTTCCCCTGTATTCGGCAACACCTATCTTCAATAAACTCGATATGATGTTTGACTCCCCAAATACCGGTTTGCGCCTACTCAATACTGCTAAACTAGGAGCATAAATTTCCGGGCTGAATTATACCGTTTCTAGAGGCAAAATAACAAAAAAGTACGTGATAACGGTACTGTTTTCCCCCCTAGGTAAGGGTAATTGTAAGATAGTAAGCACAAAAAAAGAGGTTGGGAGCAATCCCAACCTCTTTTTGATTAAAAATCTGAGGCTGAATTAGTCTACGATTTTTAGAAGATGATATCCCTTCTTACCTTTTCGCAGAATAATAAACTTGCCTTCAATCGCATCTGAACGGCTGAGGGTTTGGTCAACGCCAGATGATTTGATGTTGTTGACATAGATGCCACCACCGTCGATTGAGCGGCGTGCATCTTTCTTGCCTGATGCAACACCGCTTTCAGCTAGTACATCTACAATTGATTTGCCGCCGTCCATTTCGTGACCTTGGATATCCGTTGATGGAACCTCAGAAAAAATGTCACTAATTTCGGCCGCACCCAACCCATCAATTGAGCCACCAAAGAGGACGGCCGTTGCTTTTTCAGCATTGCCTAAAGCGGTGTCACCATGGACAAGTTTGGTCACCTCTTGAGCCAGTCGCTTGTGTGCTTCCCGTCGATGGGGAGCTTCTGCGTGGGCTGATTCAAGTTCCGCAATTGCTTCTTGATCCAGAAACGTAAACTTTTTGAGGTACGAAATCACTTCTCTATCATCGGTGTTGATCCAGAACTGGTAGAAGCGGTACGGTGATGTTTTGTTCGGATCAAGCCAGACCGAACCGCTGGCCGTTTTGCCAAATTTGGTCCCATCGGCCTTAGTGACCAGCGGGTACACAAGTGCATGTGCTTTACCACCTTCACGGCGGATCAGATCAGTTCCGGCCGTGATGTTGCCCCACTGATCACTGCCTCCAGCTTGAAGCACACAGTTGTGCTCTCTGTAGAGGTGCAAGAAGTCGTACGACTGAAGCAACATGTAGCTGAATTCGGTGTATGAGATGCCACCATCCATGCGCCCTTTAACCGAGTCTTTTTGAAGCATGGCATTTACACTGAACTGCTTGCCGATGTCGCGCAAAAAGTCGATCAAATTGAGCTTTTCGAGCCAGTCTGCGTTGTTTACCAGTTTGGCTGGGTTTGATTTAATCTCGAAATCTAAAAGCATTGCTAGCTGACCGCGAATTTTTTCGAGATTGTGGTGCAGTTGATCACGTGAAAGCAGGTTGCGTTCTGCACTACGGCCGCTGGGGTCGCCGATCATTCCTGTGCCGCCACCGGCTAGAGCAATGGGGGTATGCCCGTATCGCTGGAAACGAGCCAGCGAGAGCATGGGAACCAAGCTTCCAACATGCAGAGAGTCGGCCGTTGGGTCAAAGCCGATGTAGAGCGAGATCTTTTCATTTTTCACGAGTTCTGGAACATGTTCCGTGTGATCAAAAACGAGGTCTCGCCACTGTAATTCTTCTAAAATTGAGTTTGTCATGATAAAAAGATTTAAGTTAAAAGTTTTTCGAAAGAGTAATGATCTAGTCTTACTCTTTCGTGATTATTTTGAGGCATAAAAAAAGCGCGGTGTGCGCCGCGCTTTGAGTTCAACTGATTTTGGGCATGCCTCAATAACCGGCCATGCCACCAATACTCTGGCGACCTGTCGTTGAATTCGAATAGTAATAATAAACGGCATGCATGAACTTATTCATGCTGGCATAATATCAGGCGGAACTAGACCAGTCAAGGCAAACTCTGTTTTGGAAATGAAACTTACGCCACAGTTACTATTAAATGCATATTGCCAAGGATATTTCCCTATGTCGCATGAAGGGGAGATTTACTGGTACGACCCAGATCCGAGAGCCATTTTGCCTTTAACCAAGTTTCATATTTCTAAATCTTTGCGCAAAACACTAAAGCGTACACAGTTTAGGGATAAAGATGGGGGGCTTTCCTACTTTACCGATATTGATCTTGATCGGAAATCGAAAAAGCCATCTTTCGAAGTTCGTGTAGACACTGACTTTTTGGGGGTGATTTTGGCCTGTGGCGACCCCGGCCGAAAAGGGGGCTGGATCGATGATCAAATCATCGATGTATATACCCAAATGCACGAGCTGGGTTGGGCGCACAGCGTCGAGACATGGCAAGATGGGAAGCTAGTGGGGGGATTGTATGGGGTTGCTGTGGCGGGAATGTTCGCTGGGGAAAGTATGTTCAGCAAAGAAACAGATGCCAGCAAGGTTGCTTTGGCCTGGCTGGTCCATCACATGCGGGAGCGGGGCTTTGTTCTATTAGATGTCCAATTTGAAACGCCCCATCTAAATAGCTTAGGCATAACTTCGATTACGGCCGACTATTATCGCCACCTGCTGTCGCTTGCGTTAAACATACACCCTGTCAATCCGTTTAAATAACCTCAGTTTTGGATAAGACCACACGTTAGTAATTTGCCGCAGATTTTTACGGATGTACGCTGATTTACATGATTATTCATGAAATATCGGCGGAAATCAGCGCATATCCGCGGCCGAAATGCTTAAGCAAAACTCAGGTTAAATAGTAACGGTGTGGCTTACCCCTGCAACCGCTGAATGGTGTTACGAATACGGCCGAACGCCTCATCGAGCACTTCTTTTTCTTGCCCAAATGCAATCCGCAGGTGATAGTCCATCCCAAATGAATCCCCAGCTCCGACAAACACACTGGCTTCACGACATAGTGTTTCCATTAGCTCGGTCGAATTAATATCAAGATGATATTTTACAAATGTCACGGCCGAAGCTTCTGGCGGGGTGTAGCTGAATAAGCCTTCCTGATCTTCCATCCATTCCTGCAAAATTGGATATCCCTTGCGAATGTAGTCGCGCGTGCGCTGAATTAGTCTCGGCCGGACCTCTTCTGAAAGAGCATAGGCGGCCAAGTGGTTGCTCAACATCGTGGCCGTAATCGTGCTGTATTCGTGACGCCGCCAGACATCTTCGATTGTGTCGGCCGAGCCTATGATCCAGCCCACACGCAATCCTGGCAGACCATAAGCCTTGCTCATGCTACCCAGAGCCAGCACACGCTCATAGCGCCCATAAAATGATGGCGTTTCGTCCTCACGCAGTCGCTCAGCACCGCGATAAACCTCATCGGCCAAAATCCATGCTCCTACCCGGTCGGCCGCTTTGATGACCGCATCCATTTCAGCTTCGGTAAAAATGTGGCCGGTTGGATTGTTTGGATTAACAATGGCGATGATTTTTGTTTTCTCGTTTACTTGAGCATTCATATCATCAATGTCTAAGGCCCAGCCTGTTTCCGGCCGTAAGTGAAAGGGCCTAACCGTATGACCCATATTTTCAGCAATTCCCCAGACCTGTTTATAGGTAGGAGTCAGCGTTGCCACCTCATCACCCGGCTCCAACAGCGTTTTCATGATGATGTCGTTGGCCTCGGCCGCACCAACCGTCACCAGAACGTTTTTGTCCCATACTGCGCCATCGTATAAGTTTGCAATGTTTTGCCGCAGTTCAGGGTTCCCGTTTACATGTGGATAGTTTAATTCTGTCCCCAGCAATTCAGTGATTTTCGATTCATCTCCCTGTACTAAATCCAAGGTGCTGATCGGGTGAACCCCGCTCTCGGTTAAATTAAAGTCAACAATTTGTTCCCATTTAGATTGGATATATTCAAGTTCAAAAGGTTTAAAGTTCATTTGGTTATGCGTGTGTGTCATTTGTGGCCGGAATCGTGATTTCTTTAACGCAAGAAAACCGAGACAGCTTTATTAATGTGGCAACGATTTGTACGAGGTCTCCGACAGGGAGCCCCCATCGGCCGTCGTATGTTTTTAGTCGTTCAGCCTCTTCTTCTAATTTGATTTCTGTAGCAATGGTCCCTGGGTTGATACAGGTGACCGGAATCCAATCCTCTCGCAGAATTTCTCGCAGAGAATGGACCATTCCACGAACCCCATACTTCGATGCGGTGTAAGCTACCTCTGGAGCTCCGACGTTATCAACGCCGCTGGTTGAGCCGATGACAATTATTTTGCCTTCCTTAGCTTTGCGGACGTTTGGGAGCAGTTTCTGAATGCAATCGATGGCGGCGGTGAGATTAACGGTCAAGACCTGATGGTTTTCTAGCAAATCATTGGTTTCAAAATTGTACTGATCTGTAAATGCGGTTGCCTCCCAGATGCCTGCGTTGTAGAGCAATAAGTCAAGCGGCTCATTGCCCACGGCCGATGCGATTTTCTCTGCGCAGTCTGGTTGGCTAAGGTCGGCCGGAATCCATTTATAGCTGACACCTGTGGCGCTATTGATGATGGCTGGTTCTGACCGGCTGACCAACCACACAGTGTCACTTTTTTCGGGTAGACCGGCCGCAAATGCAGCTCCTAATCCTTTACTTGCTCCGAAAATGATTAAATTAGTCATAAATTTGGCCGTTAAAATTACGTTAAAGGTTTACTGTTTTTCCGTTTTCCGCTACAAATATTTCACAGCTTATAGGACAGAGGAAATGCTAGTTACGTGGAAGACAAATCTGACACAATTTTGGGCTGTACAAAAACGGGAATACTAGCAGTTTGAATAATATCGTCAATTGAATAAGTTCGAAAACCCCTAACAGGTGAAAAAGGTTAAGGGGGGAGTTTTGGTTGCATGAAGAGGAAATTAGGCTCTGTTTTAGCCTAAAGAAAAGGAAGCGATGTACCAAACCCTTAACACAGAGACCACTGCGTCTAACCCATGCATAGAAGCTGATGATGCTGTTTTTGAGCATTGTCTGGAGTTAGTCGAAAGTAGATTGATTAGCGAAGAGGTTGGCTACTTAGGGCCAGATAGTGTAGCGTGGAAAATTTTTAGAGAGCCGTGCATTTTATTGGGCGGTTTTAGAGCCGTTATGCTCCAGATGGCCCATCCGGCCGTTGCACAGGGGGTCGAGCAAAGCAGTTCTTTTCGCTACGACTTGATCGGCCGTGCCAAACGGACAATCCAAGCGATGAATGCGCTTGTTTTTGGATCAAAAGAAACGGCGTTAAAAGCGGCGCGGGCGATGCATTCGATCCATCATATTGTCCATGGACATGTGCCTGAAACGAGCAAATCGAGTTTGGCTGGAACATTTTTCAGAGCCAATGATGAGGAGCTTAAAAATTGGGTTGGGCTGACAACGATTAATTCAGTTATCGTGTTGTTCGAGTCACTTGTGCGCCCATTAACGGCCGCAGAACGGGAGCAATTTGCGTACGAGGCCCAGACAATCGCACTGCTATGCGGTTTAAGCGAAGCCTATCACAAACCCAGCATTGATGATTTTTCGGTGATGATGGAGGACATGTTTAAGGGAGATATTCTTGCAACCAGCGATGTGGCTCAAGGGATTGTGTTGGACTTGTTTGAAGTTGTCCCTACGAACTTGGATGAGCGGTTGACGCTGGGCTTTTTGCCACAACCATGTCGTGAGATGTACGGAATTCAGTGGGGTGAGGAAGAGGAAGAAGATTTCCAGACTCTTGTTCGCAAAATATCGTTTGTGAATCGATCTTTTCCACCAGCCATACGTTACATCCCCGCCTATCGCAAAGCTAAATTGCGGGTTGCCAAGGCCCGCTTGATGAGCAAGTCAGATCTTACAGAAAAAAATAAGCGAATTGGAACCGGTGGGGCTGATTCGAATTATTATCTAAATAAATTCGGGTTTGTTGCCAACAATCGGAAAGAATAACTGCAATCTATTGCCTGTTTGAAATTGAAGCCGCATGATTTTCTTGATTTTGGTTGAGAAAATATGTTCTGCTTTGTTATAATCGGCCTATGGATTTGTTTGAACGGATTCGCGAATTTAATGTACAAGAAGAGGTTAGCGAGGCGGTCTATCAGCGCGGAGTGGACTATCATCGACAACGGCTTGTGCGACTCCTTTCAGCATCCGAATCACAAATTTCGCTAAGCGTTATGGGGAGTGAACCTTATAAAGTAGACTTCTTTCTTGAACGTAATCGGTTTTCGTATGATTGTGATTGCCCCGCTTACACCAATTGGGGGACTTGTAAACACATTGTTGCTTCGGACCTGTTTGTTAAACATAGTAATCCATCCCTCTTTGTCCCTCAAAATGATGATGTGAATTTTGACATCGATTCTATCTTGGAAAACGGCAGGGCTGTTTTTCCCAATGGGTCTGGTTATGAGGGTGAAGAGCCAACCGGCGGATGGTTGTTGCTTGTGTCGCTGAGATCTTATTCGTGGTCAGAATTTTACGAGCCGGTTTACATGGCCCTTGACCTGAGTCGTGCACCGCAACGGTTAAGCAAAGGCAAGACGGGGAGCCTACCCGGCCGGATTTTTGATTTTTTGTCCGAAGCTGAAAATCAACCCCGTATTTTAAAAGGGCTGAACCAGTCGTTTGATCCGGCCGAATGTGCCAACGCCTCATGGCCCTTGATCAAATCAATCCAAAAAGCAACGGCCAAAGGGGAACGAAAGGGGTTTTTGGCGGCGCGTGACATGGAAAGCCTCGCAAATTTTGGGATTCCGCTGTTTATCGGCAGTGACGAAAACCCGATCGAACAACCGCTCTACTGGGATCAAGATGATCACGAAATCGACCTTGTGATTGAAAAGGCAGATGGTGGTGTTCAGTTTACTCCAAAGCTTGGTGACCAACTTTTGTGTCAAGGTGATGGGTGGGGGACGGGCAAACGGTTTGATCCTGGCCGCCATTGGGTGCTGATGAGAGATCGCATCTTGCGTTGCCATCGCCATCTGTCAGTGGAACAAGTTGCTGTTTTGGATGAGTTGGCCCGTGTCCACTACCAACCACAAGAAGAAATAGGTTTCTTTGATATTTATTTTGAAGGATTGCTTCCCCACATCAACCTAAAAGGAAATGGCTTAAACGAAGTTGATGTGGAACCAACCCTGCCAACCTTGCAGTTTTCTGTTTTAGAGGATGTGGACGAAGACAGTGGAGATGTCCGTTTGTTGTTGCGGGCTGGATTTCGGTACGATGAATTTGCAATCGATTGGTCTGACCGGCTCCAATTTCACTTTTGGCGCATGTCGGATTACGATCCTGCTACAACGGTTGAACTGTTACGCATTCAACGAAACATCCCGGCCGAGACAGATTTTTTACGCGAGTTTGATCACAAAAAATACGGGCTGACACCGGACCGAGATCTGGGGGCGGGCTTTTTTAAGCTGAGGCGGGGCACTTCTCCGGCCGATTTTTTGCTTCACATGATGCCGTCTTTGGCTGTTGGTGGATACGATCTGCTTGGTGAGCAGTCTCTGCAATTTATGCGGGTAAACCGTCATGAACCTGAGCTTGCAATTGACGTGGTCTCGTATACCGATTGGTTTGACCTAAAGCCGCTAATCCAGTTTGGTGACGTGCCGGTTGCGCTAGATCAGATCAAACTGGCGATTAAACGCAAAGAAACGCTGGTTGTTTTAGAAGATGGGGCGATGGGGGAGATTCCAGAGCGATGGTTAGAAAAGCTCCGGCCGATGTTTGGGTTGGGAGAAAGAATCGACGAAGAGTCGTTTCGATTTTCTGATCAGCAGGTTCTGTTGATCGACCAGCTATTGCAAGAAGCTGATGTAGCCTCACCCGATCAGCACTTTAGTGAACGGTTGGCCGACCTGCAAAACTTTGAGGGGATTGCTGACATGGATGTGTCGTGGGCATTTACGGGGCAGTTACGTCCGTATCAGCAGGCGGGCTACAACTGGCTTCACTTTTTGCGCGACTATGGCTACTGCGGCATTTTGGCCGATGATATGGGGCTGGGGAAGACGGTCCAGGTCTTGGCATTTTTGCAGTCTTGTCGTGATCTGGAAGATGATCAAAAACCGGCCGATTTGGTAATTATGCCTCGTTCTCTTCTATTTAATTGGCAGCGGGAGGCGGAGCGGTTTACCCCCAACTTGCGAACAATGTTGTATTACGGCCACAACAAACAAAAGCGACTGGCGGCTGAGTTTGAAGAGGTTGATCTGATTTTTACGACCTATGGGACTGTTTTAAACGACATCGAGAATCTGCAAGAGTACGATTTCAACACGATTGTGTTGGATGAGTCCCAATCGGTTAAAAACCCAGCCGCTAAAACGAGTCGGGCCGTGCGGCTGCTCAACGGCCGGCATCGTTTGGCCATGACCGGAACCCCGATTGAAAATACAACGCTTGAACTTTGGTCACAATTTGCCTACCTTATGCCGGGCTATCTGGGCAATCAAACCTACTTCCGCGAAAATTTTCGCAATCCCATTGAGAAAAAGAAAAATGAAGAGGTCGCCAAGACGTTGCACAACATCATTCGGCCGTTTGTGATGCGGCGGACCAAAGAGCAGGTTGCTCTGGACCTGCCTCCGCGCACTGAGGAAGTGATTTACCTTGAGATGGAGCCTAATCAACGCAGGCTCTACAACAAAGTTAGGGATCAATATCGTGCAGAGCTACTCGGTTTGATCGATGCGGGCCAGCTTGAACAGTCTCGCTTGGTATTGCTCACCGGCCTGTTGCGTCTGAGGCAGATTTGCTTGCACCCCAATTTGGTGCAAGCAGAGTTTAAGGGGGATGCGGCCAAGTTTTTGTACTTGCAAAATATGTTGGAGGAGTTGGAGGCTAACCACCATAAGGCACTTATTTTTTCACAATTTACTGGTGCTCTTGATTTGATTGAAGGTGGGCTGAACGATGTAGGGTTCCCCAGCTTGAGAATTGATGGATCAACCCGTGATCGGCAAAAGATGGTTGACCGTTTTCAAGAATCTGATGAAATTCCATTTTTCTTGCTGAGCCTAAAGGCGGCTGGTGTTGGGCTAAATCTAACTGCGGCCGATTATGTGATTTTAATGGATCCTTGGTGGAACCCGGCCGTTGAGCGCCAAGCGATAGACCGAGCCTATCGGATTGGGCAGACTAAACCGGTTTTTGTCTATCGGCTGATTATGAAGGACTCGGTTGAAGAGAAGGTACGTATCATGCAGGCTGAAAAGCAGGATTTGGCTGATCGACTCATCCAAACAGAGGAGAGTTTTGCCAAAAAACTTTCGGCGGCCGATATTCGCTCTTTGTTTAGTTAGATCAAAGTAAGGCGCTTTAGCAGGATTTGGTTTTTACAAATATCAGATCTATTTCCCTTGTCTTTTATTTGGTAGATGAGAAAATTTAAAAACCTGCTAAAATTGCGGTTCTCCAAAAATTGTTTGGAGCTATGCCGAATAAAAATAACCATCAGAAAAAAGAAATTTATTTCTTTTTTTATTCCAAAAATTAAGAAGAGCTAGTTTATGTCAGATAGTGAACTTCCAATTAGTAAAGAACTATTCGAGATCCTAAGGTGCCCTCAAGCCGTTCAGGAAAAAGATAAATTTGGGGATGATCCCGGCCGCTTACGTATTGTAAAAAATAGCTGGTTGGTATCTGACGACTCAGGTCTAAAATATCCTATTCGCGAAGGCATTCCTGTCATGTTGATCGAGGAAGGGGAAAAATGGAAAGGAACAGCAGAAACTGATCTGCCAGTCCCTCCACCGGCCGAATAAATAAATTTTTGGCCAGCATCTGCTAACAGTAGTATTCGTTATCCGGTGAAAGGCTATTTGAACAAGTTGGTATGTGCACCACGGTTCAAATAGGATTAGAGAGTTCGATTGGGGGGATAAACCCTAATGAAACTTTCTAGCATAAAGTAGAAAGAATGAAAAAAGTTCTATACGTCGAAGATAATCGCGCAAACCGAATTTTGATTGGGCGTCTGTTAGATAGCCAATATGATTTAGTATTTGCGGAAGATGGGGAGACTGGTCTTCGCTTAGCAGAAGAGATTCAACCAGATCTTATACTGATGGACATAGGCTTGCCCGATTTTGATGGGCAGACCGTTGGTGCCATGATTCGTCAAATCCCAGAATTAAAAGACGTTCGAATTGTTGCTTTAACCGCTTGGCCCGAAGCGGCCGTATCAGAGCTTGTTTCTCGATACAATTTCAACGGCAGTATCTCAAAACCGATTGACGTTTCAACTTTTCCCGCGCTGGTCGAATCATACCTTAACGACGCCGCTCCACATTAAAATTGGGGAGGGAAATTCTGAATACCCAATCTGCAATCAATTATTCAATTGAAGAGCTGACCGAAGCCTACAACCAAACCCGCCAGGATTACATTGTTCCCATGCCTATGACTGCCTCACGTTTGCAGGAGTATGTGGATGCGTATGATGTGGATTTAGAGTCCTCGTGTGTGGTGCTTGATGAGGAGGATTCCGATCTGATCATTGGACTTGGCATGTTGGGTCGGAGAGAGAATCGGTCGTGGATTACGCGTGTTGGGGTTTTGCCATACACAAGAAAACTAGGTGCCGGAAGCGAGATCATTACCCATCTGATCGAGACAAGTAAGCAAAGGGAAATTCAATTTACATGGCTCGAAGTAATTTTTGGCAACGATCCGGCACAAAGATTGTTTCTGCGAAACGAGTTTAAACAGACGCGTGAGCTAATGGTTTTGCGTCGGCCGCCGATGACGACAATTACTGATCGTAAATTGCTGGCGATGCCAATAACGGTTGAAGCCTATGACAAAGAGACTGCAATCAAAGAATTTGAAGACTCTACACAGATCCCAAATTGGTTAAATCAGGCTGAAACACTGCGGAACTTAGACAATTTGTCGGTTAAGCGAGTAATTTTCCAACAAGGATGGGAGGGGCTCCTGTTTTATGAGCTAACTGCGCTCCAAATTAAGAGAGTTTTAGTTCAAGTCATTAGTGGTCCCCCTGAAAAAGTGACGGCCGCTACTCTGGCGTGGCTACATCAAGAGCATTTAATGCCCGACGCGGTTTGTGAGAATTTTGAAGTCAACGATCCGCGGATCAAAGGGTATTTACGGGCCGGATACTTCGAATCATTCCGAAGGATAGAAATGGTTCGCCAAAACTTTTAATGTTTATCGAAATACTCCCCCTGCAGACTTCGGAAGTTTCGATTTGTTGAGTAATGGCCAAAATTGTTTATAAAAAACTTCCGAAGTCTTTTTTGAGCGACCTTGTAACAATAGGTATCACATGAAAACACTCGAACAATTCCCTGAACTTTCTCCTGCTTCCATTGCTGACGCCATGGATCGCATTAAAAGTGTTGTAAACCAAACACCTGTCATGACTTCATCAACGCTGAATGAATTAGTAGGGGGAGAAATATTTTTGAAGTGCGAAAACTTTCAAAAAATTGGCGCTTTTAAGTTTCGTGGGGCTTACCATGCGTTGTCTAAACTAGATGCAGACCAAGCGGCCAAAGGAGTTATCGCGCATTCAAGCGGGAATCACGCACAAGGGGTGGCGTTGGCGGCCAAAATGCTGGGGATAAAAGCAACCATCGTCATGCCAGAAGATTCTACACCTGTCAAGATGGAGGCGACGGCCGGATACGGTGCCACGGTTGTAAAATCAACCGCCGATGCGCGTGAGCGGGTCTCGGCCGAGCTTGCTGAGAAACACGAATACACCCTTATCCACCCATATGACAACAGCGACATTATTTTGGGGCAAGGAACCGCCGCTTGGGAGCTTTTTGAAGAGGTTGGGGAACTCGATTATCTGTTTGCACCAACCGGGGGAGGAGGACTGCTTTCGGGCACGGCACTGGCTACGGCCGCAAAATGCCCATCCTGTAAAGTTGTGGGGGTTGAACCGGTAAGCGGTGATGACGCCGGCCGATCTTGGCGGAGCGGGTCGGTCGTTGAGCTAGAAAAATCACCCAAGACCATTGCGGATGGGGTGCGGACTCGCTTTATTGGCGATCGGAATCTGGCAGTCATGAGCCGGTATGTGAGTGACATGACCACTGCAACTGAAAGACAAATTTTGGAAGCACTTCAGTTTGTTTGGGCACGCATGAAAATTGTGGTTGAACCGAGTTCTGCCTTGGCTTTGGCTCCGATTTTATCTGGCGATTACCAGATCAATGGCGGCCGGGTTGGTATCATCATTTCAGGCGGAAATGTGAACGTGCCGGGCTGTGGATTTTTCCACTAAACATAAATAAAAAGATTCAGCTAAAAAGTTGACTCCCCCCCATGATTTTTGTATAGTTCTGGGCCGAACTTAAATAGATTGATGAACAAAAACCCGATCTTCTGAGCAAGATGACCAGAAGGGCGGGTTTTTGTATGAAAAATAATTCCAAGGGAAAATAAAAATGTCTCGCAAATGTAAACTAACTGGAAAAGGACCGTTGAGCGGTAACAACGTTTCTTTCTCGCAAAAGAAAACCAAACGCCGCTTTTTACCAAACTTGCAAACCCGCAATGTATACGTACCAGAATTGGGACGTAAGGTAAAAGTTAAAATGTCTGCTCGCGCAATCCGCACCATGGATAAAAAAGGTGGTTTGATGAACTACCTGCGTGATGAAGGTATGACGCTAAAAGACATCGTATAGTCTTTTAAAACTTTCAATTAAAAAGGCCCATCGGTTTTCCGATGGGCCTTTTTTGTTTTTTGTTAAACCCTCACCCTAGCCCTCTCCCAAATTTGGGAGAGGGAATACCCGTGGCTAGTTTAGATATCGTATTTTTTCTGGCGCAAACGGAACGCTTCCCGGCCGCCTTCAAGAATGTTTTCTACCGGCTCACGAATCGCTGGATCATCAATCGAGCCTGACCATTCAATCCAGCCATGTTGCTCATCCGCATTCATCAGCATAATCAGCTCGGCGTCTCCTGAAACAGGGATATTGGCGTTATGCGTCGCGATAATAAACTGGCGTCGCTCTTTTTCTCGTCGCAGGGTTTTAACGATGTCGCTATAGATAAACGCATTGTCGAGATCATCTTCCGGCTGATCAATAATTAATGGGGTGGTTCGTTCGATCAGGATGAGCGAGAGAATGGCGGTGCATTTTTGACCCGTTGATAGCCCTGCAACACCTTCGGGTGGATTGAGGGAGCGGTATTTCTCACCAACACGCAATTGGATGTCCGGCCGGTCAGGAATATCAAACAGCTCTAGTTCAAATAAGGCCAATTCGCTCAGTTGTGACAGTCGGGTTCGATAGGCTTCGCTCACCCCAAAATCAGACTCTAAGATAGAAGATTCCCCTGCAGTTTGCCGTTCTTGACGGATGGCTTGAGCTAAATCGATGGGGGATTGTTTGGCGGAAACCAGTGTATCTACGACCTTTTTGGTGATGCGGCCGTTGTGCTTTTTGAAAAGCGTAGTCAAAAATTCTGCGTAGTTTTCTTGATTCCCATCTTTGGTCAGGTCAATTCTGACCGAGCCACCTAGTGCCTCATTTAGCCCCTCAATCTTATTTTTGCGGACCTCAAAGAGGGTTTGGTTGCGCAAAATGCTCAATTGTTCAAGGTAGTCTGTCCTTGAATCAAGACACTGTATGAGCTTTTGCTGGGATTCTGTTTGGGCCGTTTCTAGTGCTTCTAGGCCGGTCCTTTTTTCTTGCAAGTCAAAATAGCGTTCGATGCTTAAGCTGTCCCCATGTTTTTGCAACAACTGCTGATATTCTGATTCAATTTGCTCGTAT
>JAHDGV010000332.1 GCA_020631655.1 Chloroflexota bacterium
CAACCGTCCACCCTTCAATCATGACATAGCCGACTACCCCGATCATGAAGACCCCGATAATGGCTCCCACCAGCAAATATGCGCTCTCGCGGATTGAGTTTTCGCGATCCATGGAGCATGTTATATCAGCTACAAGGCTGTGTAGCCACTTAGCTAAGGATCAGGTTTTAATTACTGTCTCAACTTAAATCACGATCCTAGTCAATTGAACTTTAAAGTTGGGACATGTGCTTGAAGGTCACCCTTAATCAGCTTCTGGCGACGGGCCAAATTTAGTCTCGATCCAGGTCTTTTTACTGGCATCAAAATGGGCGCTGGCGGCATCAAAAAACGGCCGCAAATGGTTGGATATGTAGCTTTCAACCCCTTTGTCTGACACTTTAGACACCGTCTCTCGATAGCTCTCAATAATCTTTTCATCAAACAGCTGAGCGCCAACTTTACCGGCCGACCACGTCACATTTGCCCCCTGCTTCATCGCATCCAGCGTCATGTAGCCCATCAATGTTTCCATCGAGATGTTTTCCCGCTTGGTGACAGACTCCATCGTCTCCCACATCGAGTCAAGCTCCGGCATCACGGCCGAGGTTTTATCAAACGCATCACTGTAGCCCGTACGCATCTCATTGGTTAGCTTTGAAAAATCTTCTCGCGAAAGCGGCGGCATATCAAGGGCGGTGGCGCTCCGGCTCGAGGCAGATTCAATCGCATCAAACATCTCAGAAACTTCAGTGATTTGGGTCCCTTCCTCAATCAAACCATCCTTTTTAAGCTGATCAACCAATCTGTTTAGATACAGCTTGCTACCCCCAACACTGTCTCCAATGATGGCGAATACCCACAACGGAGAAAACCCCACGGCCAAAAGGCCAGCCGCTTCGATGGCGGTTCCCATCACTTTACGCTGAGCAAAATCATCCCCAATTTCAAAATCACCAACTTCTGTTTCCATTTCGGCCACTTTTTCGATCAGGAAAGTTTGCAACATACCCAAAGTTACGCGGTAAGTTGTGGTCTTGCGCAAAGAGGTCGGGATTAAGTTGTCGGTCAGCAGAGTGCTGGCTCCCACCACTACGGCCGAGGCTGAGCGAATGGTTCGCTCAGAGTAAGCGAGTGCGTTTATAAGTTGCTGGCGTAGCTTAGAAATTGTTTGAGTCATATCACATCACCTTGGTTGTCAGTTTCTCCCATTCATCATTTGCAGTACGCACTCACAAGTATCTTGTTGCGATAGTCTAGTACGGATTAATCTATTAATCACTGATCATGACGCGAGCTGATCAAGTAGACCTTTGAGCTCAACCGATTTTTCGGGAGCAAACACCCCATAGGTCTTCCACAAAACGGTTCCAGCCTGATCTACCAGCACGACGGCGATGTGATCAGCCACTTCAATACCCAGCATGTCTCGAAAATCAGATCGATCGACGTAATAAGTCAGCGTCCGGCCGCGGGTTTCTTGATCCGGAATCCCCTGCCGCATCCAAAAATCTAACTGCTTGCGGCCGAACATATTCATATTTCCAACGACGGGTAGCTCATAAAAACGGAGATTTTCAAACTCAGATTCAAGCTCGGCCGCAAACGGAACCCAACCATCTACCTCTCGCTGATGCCACTGATCATAAGCGACAAACAGTAAATTGAAATCGTGTTTAAAATCATCTGGCAAGGTCACACTTTTGCCGTTTAAGTCATACGTTGTCAAGGATTGAAATTTTTGAGCGATCATGAGAAAAGCATACTGTCACTTAAGGCAGAACGATGGCATTCGTATAAACTTTTAACTCTTTACGAGTACACCAATTGTTCGGCCAACTGCACCTTGATAGCTACAATAACGGCCATGTGTCTGGAGAAAAAATGAACATTCTCATCCTGTCTTGTAGCCTGAACCCCACAAGCAATAGCCGTGTGCTTGCCCTTGCCGCTCAAACCTATTTAAATCAGCTTGATGAGGTGTCTAACACACTCATTGATGCCCGCGCGCTTGATATTCCCGATTTTGACCATGAGTCAACCTATCAATCGGCCGGGGTTCAGCACCTGACTGATCAACTGGCAAAAGCCGACAGCATCATCATTGCAACCCCCGTTTACAACTGGGGGACCAGCGGCGTAATCAAAAAGATCATCGAAAACACCGGTACAGACGATACCGGGCGCCTTGTGCGTGCTTGGGAAGATAAAGTCGTGACATTCTTGTGTGCCGCAGGGGTTCCCCAGAGCTACATGGCCTACCTGCCGCTGGCCAATTCGCTCATGCTAGATTACAAATGTATGATTAATCCGCATATTACTTTTGCGATTGAAGATGACTTTTCAGACGGCCGGATCAGCAACCCAAAAATCGAACAACGGCTAACAAGAGTGCTAAACATCCACTTAGAGCTAACCCAACTGTTAAAACCAAGAACGATCCTGTCAAAGTGGGAAATCTAATCAGACACAAAGTAGGAGGCCCAAAACATGACGCTTAAACTGATTGGTGTCGGCTTCGGCCGGACCGGAACAAGTTCAACAAAACTAGCTCTCGAGCAGTTGGGGATCGCCCCGTGCCACCACATGAGTGATCTGGTAAAAAGCCATACCCTGTCAGAAAAATGGTACAACGTGGCGTTTAAACAAGATCGGAATTGGGACAAAGTGTTTGAGGGGTACGAGGCAACGATCGATTGGCCCAGCGTGAGCTACTGGCGAGAATTGGCTGATTATTATCCAGAGGCAAAACTGTTACTGACCGTGCGTGACTCTGAAAAATGGTACGACAGCATGGTAAAAACGGTGTTGCCCACGATGGAAAACCCGCTGGGGGAAGAAGGCTCGGCCGTTTGGTTCCGTCGCTCCACCTCAATTAAGCTCATCAAAAATGATACCTTTAACGGTGTTGGATTAACCGATCGAGAAGCAACGATCCGCCGTTTTATGGAACACAATGCAGAAGTACAGGCCGCATTTCCACCAAGCAGACTTTTAACTTGGCAGGTTGGGGATGGCTGGGAGCCGTTATGCAATTTTTTGGATGTTCCGGTACCAGACACCCCTTTTCCGCACGCAAATACAAAGGCTGACTTTTCGCAGATGTTTAAAAGCGATCCAAAATCGCCAGATTAAACTTCGATCACAACCTGCGTACCCTCTCCCTCTTCGCTTTCAATTCTGAGCTGCCCCCCCATTACGGCCAACATCGTGCTGTGGAGCGTCAGCCCTTGACCAGCACCATTTGGATTGAGCCTAGCTGTACTGTGGCCGACCCCAACCCCATCATCTTTCACGATCAACTGTAGCCCATCGGCCGACTGTTTGCCGCTAATGGCAATGTTCAATGGCCGATTTTTGTCTCTGCCCCGGCCGTGTTTGGCCGCATTGCGCAACGCCTCACGAGCGGCATAGTAAACAATTTCTGATGTTTGGGCGGGCAGATGGTTCAGTTCTTCCTCAACATCGGCTGAAAAATCAAATGTCGTTCCGTTAAACTGATTCGCCATTTCATCATTGGTCAGCTTTTTCAGCGCGCGCGTTAGCCCCAGCTTTTCAACCGGATCAATCGACGCACCTGGCATTTGAGCCAGCAAGTTAGCAATCATTTGGTGGGCCGTGGTCAGCTCTTGAATCGCTTCAGGGTTTCCGTTAGGACCGTTTAATGACAGCATGGTTGTGTGCAGAATCGGGAGCACTTCGTCGTGCAGAACGCGGCGGGTTTTTTGATCGAGCAGTTGGCTCTCAACCAGCTTTTGCCGCTGGAGCATAATTAACCGGCGGGTGATTTCGGAGCTTGCCATTGTGTCGATTAAGCGCTCACCCGCAGTGCGCGCGGCCGCAATATCCTCTTCCGCATACAACCCATCGTCCCAACGATTGCCGAGCAAAAACAGCCCGATTAAACCGTGGCGGGACCACAGCGGAATCGCCCATGCCGCATCTGAATGGGTTTTTGGGTCTACCGGAATCGGTTCGTCTTCAGGAGAGGTAAATCGGGACAGCACACCCACACGGATTGGCACATCGCGCCCGGCCGGAAACGCCAGCGGGCCGTTGACCAGCGTAGCCAACGGGCCGAGGGGCAACAGATACCCTACAGATGCTCCCAGCAAATCCCGGCAAAGCGCATTAAATGCCGGTTGCAAATCGGTCACTTCCCCCGATTCAACTTCGTCGAGCAGATTGTCATACAGTCGCTGGCTAGAGATAAACGGCCGGATTTCGGTTAAGGTTTGCTGACGCGTGCGCCACACCAACTGGCCGATAATGGCGCTGATCGAAATGATCAGGATCGTCATGAGCAACATCGTGTGCATGGCGGGCAGATTAACCGCCTCGACGGCCGCTACGATCAGAGAAAACAATCCGCCCAAAATCAGCACCATCCGCCACTGATTTTGCATACCACGACGTGGCATTGAACGGCCGGTAAACAGCTCATAGGCGATGGTGGCTTGCCCCAACATCATCACCGTTAGCAACAATAATCCCGCAATCACCAAGTCAAACGCCGCCAAGATGTTCCACGTGCGGCGGTAGAGGAAAAATTCAAAGCCATCAATCAGGCTGTACAGCACCCATGCAATTGCGGCCGTCACCATAAACGATACCATCAACTGCACAATCGAGGTGCCCACTAGCCAAGGGCCTGCTCGCTTGCGAGCCGCATCCCCCATCATGCGCCACGTGGGCCCCGGCCGACGAACCGCATCGAGCGACAGCATCAGGCACAAAACGATGTACCCTGCAAAACCGGCCCCCAATGTGCCGATGATCGGTTTGTAGTAGTTTGAGAGAGGAGTAAAAACTTCTAGCGTGCCGCCGTAGTAAAACGGGATTGCGGCCGTAGGATAAATGATCAGAATTCCAAGGCCTAAAAGCATCCCGGCAGTCACCAACCGCAACGGCCACTTCTGCCTCCGCCGTAATTCATTATCCGCATCGTTCCAGTACCCGGCGTACCACAGCATCACGATGTACCACGCATAGGGTAAAAGTTGTGCCGGTAAAATGCCAGCCTTCCACCAAAAGGCAAACTGCCAGTCGGGATAATCTAAGCCGCGTTGCAAAATAATGGTGTGGCTCACAAAAAATATCGCCCCAAGGATTAGACTGCCCCCAGCCAACCAGACTCCCCAAACCCGCCGCTCCGCATTCAGTAACACGGTTAGCCCCAGCCACAGCATCAGCACAACGTTGTAGACAGAAACGGCTATACCGAAAAAATTGAGGAGTGGGATATCGGACATCGGAGAAGTCAATGGCCCATAAAATATTTCAAAATTAGCGCACATATCAAAAACTACGGCGGCTAATTTACTTGGGCCGATTCAAGCACTTCGACTAAATGAGTGTTTAGCAACTCATATCCGGCCGGGTTTAGATGGAGCAAATCCCGAGCGTAATGCGGATCGATGAGGCCGGACTCTTCAGCCAAAAGCTCGTATGCATCCAAGAGTATCACATTTTCGGCCGCCTGCTGGCGCAAAAACACGTTTATTTCGTCTACAGCCACCGCGACATCGTTGCTCCACACCGGCCGTCTGGCAAGCGACGCCTTTCCTACCGGAAAAACCGTGGTCAAAATAACTGTCGTATCAGATTGCTCCGCATGCTCGAGCAAATCGAGCGTGTTTTGGCGACAGCTGTCTAAAATCTCTTCACGCTCGTTGGGGAAAATCGCCACCATTTTAAGTTCGTTGACGCACATCTGAACGATCAGCACGTCGGGCTCCAACGGTTTTACGTGGGCATCATAGCGTAGCATTATTTGGTTAGACGTGTGCCCACCAATCCCTCGGTTTACAAATTCAAGTCCGTTTACCTCAGGCGATGTCCACTGTGCCGCCCGCGAATCTCCGAAAAAAACAACGTTTGTTTGATCCGGGTCCGGCCGATCCACCCAGTCCCGCTCTAGCCCGATGGGGTCAAAGTGCACCTCTTGCAGATCGTAGTAGTAATTTCGAGCCAAAAGATACAGCCCTACGTTCGCTCCCATCGAGGCAATAAAAAGGACAACAACCAAAGTTAAGCTTAATTTTCGTCTGTTAGTCATAGTGATT
>JAHDGV010000333.1 GCA_020631655.1 Chloroflexota bacterium
GAGTAGGGGCTACCACATTTTCATGGAAATATTTGCGGTTTGACGGCTGTCACTGAAAATGTGTCGCCCCGGCATGAAAATATTCATACGTCGGGGCCCCACAAGAGGATTTCCGTTGGTCACGACACATTCGCATTCCCGTTTCCCATTAACCTAGGCTGTCAGGGCGAATGTGATAGTCCCTACCCAACCTCGCCCGTCACAAACCGGCGGGCCGTCTCAGCCAAAATCGCAGTCCCCTGCGACAGCACATTCTCATCAATATCAAACAGCGGGGTGTGATGGCCGGTCCCCTCACCGATTCTTGCCCCGAGCGAAAACATCGCCCCGGGAACCTTATCAACCATAAAAGCAAAATCTTCACCCGCCATGCCTATCGGCCCTTCATGGATGGCACCTTCCCCGTATAAATCACGCGTCACAGCCCGCATCCAATCATTCACCTTGGCTGAATTCACCATTGGGATATACCCTTCACTGATATTAAATTCGTAGGTTCCACCCAGCGTTTCAACCAGCTTAAAAGCCCGTTCCGTTTCGGCCCAAAGTTGCTCACGAACCTCCTGATCAAACGAGCGGATCGTACCGTTGAGCGAAATCTCGGCCGGAATTACGTTCCCCGCCTCACCCGTGTGGATGGACCCGATGCTAACCACGCTTTTGTCTAGCGGGTTGATCATGCGGGACCGAATGCTGTAAATGTGGCTCAGCACCGTGTTTAGCATAAAAATCGGGTCGGTGCCCCGATGCGGATAAGCACCATGGCCGCCGGTAGCAAAGATTTTTGCATTCCAAATATCCGGAGCGGCTAACGCAGGGCCATCTTGGAACGTACACACACCGGTGTCGCCCGTTGAGCCAACGTGGGTAGCGATCACATAATCAACATCTGCCATCGCTTCATCAGCGATCATGGCGGTCGCACCACTGTGGCCGTCATCCCCCCATTTTTCTTCAGATGGTTGGAACAAAAACTTGACGTTTCCTTTCCATTTATCTTTGTTTTCCATGTAGTTTTGGCGCAACACATGGGCCACACCCAGCAACATGGCGGTGTGGGCATCATGGCCACAGGCATGCATCACACCGGGATTGGTTGATTTATAGTCGTACTCGACTTCTTCTAGGATCGGCAACGCATCCATGTCGGCCCGAATGCCGATGGTTGGCCCTGTCCCCGGCCCTATGATGGCGGTTACGCCGGTCCGGCCGACTTTTGTTTTGATGTCATCGGCCCCGATTTCAGTTAGGGTATCTGCCACCAATCCGGCCGTGCGAATCTCCTCAAATCCCAATTCAGGATGAGCATGGATGTCTCTGCGCAATCGAATAATTTCGTCTTTGATTTTTTCAGCTTCTTGTCTCATATCTAGCTATTGGCTATTAGCTCATGGCTATTAGCTTTCTAATTCCCCCGTGACATAGCGGCGAGCGGTTTCGGCCAAAACGGCCGAGCCCAGTGGCAACGCATCTTCATCAATATCAAATAGCGGGGTGTGATGCCCCCCTTTGCCGTTGCTGGCCCCGAGCATAAACATCGCGCCAGGCACCATTTTTGACATGTACGAAAAATCCTCGGCCCCCATACCGTTCCGGTGGTTGAGCACTTTTTCAGCCCCAACAAGATCAGTCACCACATCACGCATCCAATCGTTGACCGTGCTGTCGTTGAATCCGGCCGGATACCCTTTGTGGATCTTTAGCTCATAGCTTCCACCCAGCACTTCCGCCAGTTGGAACGCTTTATCGATCTCTGCCCACAGCTGTTCGCGCACTTCGTCCGTCATTGATCGAATTGTCCCTTGAATGTACACCTCGGCCGGGATGACATTTGGTGCGGCTCCGGCCGTGACTTGTCCCAAGCTGACAACCACCGGGTCCATCGGATCGATATAGCGTGACGGAATGCCGTACAAATTAGGCAACACCGCACTCATAATGTACAGCGGGTCCGACCCGGTGTGTGGATAAGCGCCATGCCCTCCATCTCCATGAATCCAGGCTTCAAACGAATCAACGGCCGCGTGTCCATATCCGTCATGAAACTGGCAAATACCGCTTTCAAGATTAGAAATCACATGCAGAGCGATCACATGGTCAATCCCATCCATCGCCTGATCATCAATCATCGCCGAAGCACCACTGATCCCATCCTCATCAAATTTTTCTTCGCATGGCTGAAACAGCAGGCGTACATTTCCTTTCCACTTGTCACTGTTTTCAACAAAGTCTTGGCGCAATAGATGGGCTACCCCCAACAGCATGGCTGTGTGCGCATCGTGCCCACATGCGTGCATGACCCCCGGATTAGTTGATTGGAAATCGTGCTCCGTTTCCTCTAGAATCGGCAGGGCATCCATATCGGCCCGAATACCGATGGTTGGACCGTCACTGTTTCCTATTTGTGCGGTTACGCCGGTCCGGCCGACTTGAGTCTTCACATCGTCATACCCGATTTCAGCCAGCGTATCGGCAACCAAGGCGGCCGTTCTTACTTCCTCAAATCCAAGCTCGGGATTCGCGTGTATATCCCGACGAAGTCGAATAATTTCGTCTTTGATTTCTTCTGCTTTTTTTAACATTCAACCATCCTTCAGTTCTGATTTGTGTTGCCCTATCCAAGATTCAGCAACCCAATCGGTTAAAACAATCTTATTGTTAGCCAACCAAACACACCACTTAGCTTTGGTTTTTGGCCGGTTATCCTCTCGAGACGCCCCACCCCAATCAAATTGGGTAAAGTGATATTGGTCTTTTGCTCGACCAGCATCCGCCAATTGGTCATAAGGCAGATGCAAATTAATACCGTTTGCGTATTACAGTTCGGCAGAGTGGACTAAATTACTCTTGGCATTCTTGTTCATCAAAATTACTGTAATGACCAGAGGATGGACAACGATGAAATTTTATATTTCATGAGAAGTTAAGGCGAATACAATTTTTTCACCCTGAGGCAACTTTAACCGAAAGTAAACTACTTTACATTTGGACAAATTAAAATGTCGCACTCAATTTTATTAATTGGATGCGGCTTTAAACCCTGTAGAAAATGATTAATCGAAAAATATTAGCATTATTCATCCTAAGTCTTTTTATCATCAGCCTGCCTACCCCCCGGCCGGCGGCTGGGCAAAATGCGGAAAGCAACAACCAGCTTCCAACCTTGCCGGTTTTCACCACAGACAGCTATGGTGGCTGGGCCGGATCAGGCTTGGGTCTAACGCTTGAAACAACAGAATTTAGCTTTTTACCGCTCGATGAAGCGGTTCGCTACCAAAATGAACCGGCCTTAAAAGTAAGTGCAACCGGAGAATTTGAGTCAGGTGGCTGGTGGACGGCCCTACTGGCTGGCAAAGATTGGGAAAGCTATAGCTTAGAACCTTATCTACAAAGTGGTTCATTAAATTTCGCCATTAAAGGGGCCGTTGGCGGAGAAGATTTTGATATCGAATTTAGAGATGCATCCCCCGGCCGTGACCCTCTGAACTTGAGCACGGTCAAAGTAAACATCAAAGAGTTTGGCACCGTTTCAACCGACTGGCAGACAATTAGCATCCCGCTTAGTCGGTTCCCGGCCGCGGGGGATCAACGGTTCGACTTTAGCCAAATCTCCACCATCAGCTTAAGCAGCGCCAACACCAACCCGATCAATTTTTGGATCGCCGACATTCACATTTCGTCGCCTGATCCAGAACAAAGCTATGCGGCCATCAAGGTCAACCAAGTTGGGTATCGGCCGGATGGGATCAAACAAGCCCTTGTTTCTGGGTTTGATGGCTCCTTCCCCCTTGTCAACGGAGATACGTTCATGATCAAATCGGCTTCCGATGGCTCCGTTGTGTTCGAGGGGCAACTCCGGCTGGTCGCCGAGCTAGATCGGTATGCCTCTGGTGAGCGGGTGCTTGAAGCCGATTTCTCTGCGCTTGATCAAACGGGTGAATTTGTTTTGTCGGTCGATAGCGATGCGATCCCTGATTCTGTTCCATTTGAAATTGATCCCAATGTGTATGGCCCACTTGTGACCGACACGATGCGGTATTTTTATCTGCAACGCTCTGGCATCGAGCTAACGCCTGAGTTTGCGGGGGATTTTGCCCGGCCGGTTGGCCATCCGCAAGATGCCCAAGCTGAGTTCCGATCAGGCCTCTACGGACCACGTGATGTGTCTGGTGGCTGGTACGATGCTGGTGACTACGGGAAATACGTGAACGCCGGAGCTACGGCCGTCTCTGACCTACTTTGGACGTATGAAATGTTCCCGTGGCAGTTCCCCGATAACCATCTAACCATTCCGGAAAGTGGCAACGGCATCCCGGACATTTTGGACGAAATTAAGTGGGAACTTGATTGGATGATGAAAATGCAGGACCCTGAAACCGGAGGCTTTTATCACATGGTCCAGCCAACTGAAAATGCAACACCGCATCAATCAGACGGCACGCGCTACATCGAGGATGATTTTTGGGGAACGGGTGATGTGAAACCATCGGCCGGTACCGGCAGTGCGGTGGCCGCATTGGCCCACGCCGCTTACGTGTTCGGCCCCATTGATGCCGGTTATGCGGCCGAATTGCAGGCCGCGGCCGAGCTTGGCTACCAGTATTTGGTCGATAACACCGAGCTCGTCAATCCGGTTGAAGGGGCATATGCTGACTGGGACGACGTAGAAAATCGTTTTTGGGCCGCCACGTCGCTCTATCGGCTCACAGGCGATGAGAGTTACCATGACGCAGCCAAAGCCCAGTACCGCAACGTGCGCACAACGTTTGATTCTACCAACGACAACGGGTACGGCGTGCAAGACATGGGGATGATTGCGTGGCTCCCATACATCTATGCAGAGAATCAAGATCCGGCCGTGCGTCAGTTCTTTGAGCAAGAATTTACCGCGTGGTCTGATCACATGACTCAACGTTGGGAAGCTTCGGTCTGGAACCATACGCTTCTGGACGAAGATTATTATTGGGGCAGTAACTACGTGGCTCTGACCACACCCCTCATCCTGTACACCGGCCATCTAGCTTTGGGCAACGATGTGTCAACGGCTCAAGCGATCTCTCAGCAAGCGCTGGACTATTTGCTGGGTAGCAATCCGCTCGCGCTCAGCTACGTGTCTGGCTTTGGTGAAAATGCAACCAGCAACGTCCATTCGGCCCTTTGGAGCTACGACTCGGTACAAGCGATCCCACCCGGCATCATGGCCGGTGGACCCAATGAGTACAACAATCCGCTTTTGCCCACAAAATTCCCGGGCAAGTCATATCTCGATACACCGACCAACTGGACGATGAACGAGCACACGATTTACTGGAACTCAGCCCTTGTGTTCCACGCGGCGATGCAAGCGGAAGAATCTACTCAGCGAATCGTGGAAGTTTCTGCCACCATCCAAGCCGAGCTTGCTGAGCAGGCAGACACAATGGCTGATCAAGAAGTAGCTGTTGAACAAGTAAGCGCAGGCTCGAACGAAAGCGCTTCTGAATCTGTAGAAGTGGCTCAAGAAGAATCACTAGATCAAACAGCGGCCGATGAAATGAGCCAAGAGGTGTTGGTGGACAATTCTTCATCTACAGAAAACTCGGCCGCAAATGAGCAAGCGAGCGGTCCGGCATTTGACAGTGATTCGATGTGGTTGATCGTTGGCGGTGCAGCCGCAGGTGTGGTGGTGACCCTGTTGCTCGTTGGGATCGGATTTGCCCTCGGCCGGCGTAGATCAGGGTAATTGCGTTTGGGAAAACCTAAATGTCCAATTCGGTTTGTTGTCATTCCGGGGCGAGACATTCGCTGAAATTTGATGGCAATTGCAATTTTCGCCTGTGCGAATGTCGTAGCCCCTACGCGAAATCTTGTAGGGGCTACGACAATTTAATGGCAAAATTTTCGAAATGAAGAAAATCCCATAAATTGTCTCGCCCCAGAATGGAAATAATGACACAGAAAACACAAAGTTTTGTTGCAATTGCACATTAGTTGGAACAAAAAACACAAGGGCCTCTCTACATCAGCTTGATCA
>JAHDGV010000334.1 GCA_020631655.1 Chloroflexota bacterium
AAGAGGTCGTCCATGGATCCCACAATTATAGTTGAGCGGTCACTCATTCACCATTGATAATTCACAATTTATCATTGGCAATTTGAGTTGAATATAATCTGTAAGAAGTATTAAAGGTTTTTGTGGAAGAGTCATATCGGCGGAGGAGTGTATCCAGTGCTGGGGCTAATAATTGAATGCCAAGTTTTTGAGAATAAAATTATAATAATGAAACTGAGAATTCACTTCAGACATCAGTATCAAGAAAATATGGAGAACACCTATGAACAAACCACTTGAAGGCATGCTGGTCGTCTCGCTCGAGCAGGCTGTAGCCGCACCAATCGCATCCTGCAGATTAGCAGACGCTGGCGCACGTGTGATTAAAATTGAACGGCCGGGGGGGGACTTTGCCCGTGGCTATGACTCGGCCGTGTTTGGAGAAGCATCCTACTTTGTATGGGCCAATCGGGGAAAAGAGTCAATCGTGATGGACCTTAAAACGGCCGAAGATCAGGCCTTACTCCACAAAATATTGGCGAGAGCAGATGTGTGGATTCAAAACCTTGCGCCCGGTGCTACCGACCGGCTTGGTTTTGGCTCGGCCGACTTGCGCTTGGCCAACCCAAATCTGGTGACCTGCGATATTTCAGGGTATGGGGAAGGGGAGTACAAGGAGATGAAGGCCTATGATCTTTTAGTGCAGTGTGAAAGCGGGCTGGTCAGCATCAGTGGCTCGCCTGAGGCTTACGGCCGGATCGGGGTTTCGATCTGCGATATTGGGACCGGTATGAATGCGTATAGTGGCATTCTAGAAGCGCTTTTTTTGCGCGAACGAACCGGCAAAGCAACCGGAGTTCAAGTCTCTTTATTTGGAACAGCGGCCGATTGGATGACAGTTCCTTTGATGCAGTCAGATTATGGGAAAAAGGCTCCCAAACGGGTTGGATTGAATCATCCCACAATTTCCCCCTATGGCGGGTACCAGTCAAAAGACGGTGAAACTGTGGTTATATCGATTCAAAACAACCGGGAATGGGCAAGGCTGTGTTCCGAGGTGGTCGAAAAACCGGAGATGACGAATGATCCCCGGTTCGCGACAAATAACGCCCGAGTTGAAAACCGCGCAGAAGTAAACGCGGCAATCTCTGAGGCATTTGGTCGCTATGACAAAAGCCGTTTAGTTGAAAAATTGCGTGAAGCGAAAATCGCTTTTGGGTTGGTCAACTCTGTCGTTGACCTGTCTACTCATCCCGCCCTGCGCCGCTGGCCGATGCAAGTGGGGAGCGATACTGCCCAAATGGTTGCACCACCGGTAATCACCGAGTTTGATTCGGGCGAATTTAGGCCGGTGCCTGACCTAGGCCAGCACACTGATCAAATCCGTTCAGAATTTGATTAATCCTATGCGCTGATTGATTTTTGATGAGTGACGATTTTGCGGTTTCGGCGATTCGCATCTTTGGCAAATCGGCGATCTAACATGCGCATTCGCATTGCGCATATCGGGCAGATAGAGGGGTCTGCACCTGCAACAAGCCACGCGCTTTTTGGATCTCGCTTCATGAATGTACCGGTTTCGGCCGGATGAAGCTGCTCAAGATGCCACGTGTCTTTGTGTGGGCCAGGATAACTCAACCATTGATGTTCATTATCGCAGTCCCAGTAATCTAGCTTTTTAAGTTCCTTATCGTTCATACGTGTGTCTCCTTCCTCTTTTCCGATTTCTGAAGAAGAACAGAACAAATTTCGATAGGTACATTAAAAATGAATCGAGCTAAAAAATCACTGGGTAAATGGATGGGTTACTGAGAGGCTAATAGGCCATCGCTAGGTGTAGGCTGTTGTTTTAGGCCTGTCTCGGCCGGTCCCACTTCTCTTTGATCATAAATTTAAGCAGAGTGTCAGCTTCATCCCACAGGCTATGAGATTGTAGATAAGCCTCGATGTTTTCTCGCTGATCGGCCGATAGCGACGCGCTAACTTCCTTCAACCGATCCCCGTACAATCGGCGAAGCCAAACCGCTTGTTGCAATCCCGGACTCATGCGTTGGACCATTTCCCACAAAATAATCGCACGTTCAATTTGTTGCTGTTCAGCTAAGACCAAAGCGGCGACCCCAAAATTTAGAAGCAAAGACAGAGAATCTTTGTGATCAAATGCCCGTTGAAGCGTTTGAGCCAAACAACGTTTGGCCGGGGTCGGGTTCCCAATTCTAGATTCGGCCAAAGCAATTAAGATTTCGGTCGCATTTTTGTCCGTCGGTTGGGTCGCGGGGGGGAAAGCGGCCAGCCCGTTTTGTAAAAGCTGTTTTCCTGAATCAAATGAGCCTACCGACATCGAAATAATCGCTTGGGCAAAAAATAGCAGGGCGATTTGAGACTGATTCCCCAACTGGCGGGCCAAATTCAACCCTTTTTGCGAGTTGGATTGGGCATCTTCAAATTGCCCCAGCGCACAGTTGGCCATGGTCAGCCTAAAATAGGTTTGGGCCAGCTTGTGGCCGTGATTCAGCCGTTCATTCAGCATTAGGCTTTCGACCAGTGCCTGATGTTGTTTGGGGAACTGCCCATCATAATAGAAGGCCATTGCGAGCTCAGAGAGCGCCATTGCTAGCACGTTGTCATTTTTGATTTGGCGCGCCAGATCAACTCCGTTTTGGGCCTGCAAAATCGCTTCGTAAAACTGCCCCCGATTCCGGCGCAGTTCGCTCATGATCGCCATTGTTCCGGCCGCGCCGATCTGATCCCCGATCTGTTGTCGAATTTCTAGGCTTTGTGAGAACCGCTGTGATGCCTGCTCAAAATCACCCAGCATCCGATCGGCCGAGCCCAGCGCCATCATTGTGGCTGCCTGCTCCCACCCCATTTTTAGCCGTTCATGCAGTTCTAGCGCCTGCAAATATAGCGGCCGTGCTTTGGCCGGGTCCCGCGTCATTTCCAGATTCCCCATCTGCACCAAAACAAACGCCCGCTGTCGGTCAATCTTTTTCTCTTGGGCCAACATTTCTTCAACGATGCGGTTCGCCTCGTTTAGCGAGCGTTCTCCACGATCAACTTTGTTCAAGGCAAATTCAAACACGCTTAACCAAGTGATGGCGTTTAAGAACAGTGGTTGAGCCACGTTTTGATTCGGCAGTTCGTTCAGCGGCTTCAACAAATTTAAAAAGATGGTTTCTCCCTCAATGTACCGCCCTTTAAAGTCGAGAAAGTTGGCGAATGGCTCCATCCCGATCTGGATTAAATCGCTTTTTTGATGGTCAACGGCCCAGCGCCACGCTTGGCGCACATTGTTTAAATCCCGGCTGATCTGTGCGATGGCCGTTTGCTGACCATCTCCTTTGATGTTTTCGCTTCGTTCGGAAAGAGCTTCGAGATAATAGACGCTGTGCCGTTCGTGCAGATCGGTCAGTGCGTCGGCCGATTCCTGCTTTTCTAGCTTATCGCTCCCGTACTGGCGCAAAAGCCCATTCAGCCGATAGCTCTCTCGGGTCGCATCGTACCGAATCAGCGAACGATCAACCAATCTGGCCAAAACCGGAAGCGAAGCCCCAGCTACAGAGCGGGCGGCTCGGCGGCTAAACCCACCGTGGAAAATGGTAAGCCGAGCAAAAATCTTCTTCTCCCGATCATTTAGCTTTTCCCAAGAAGCATCAAAAATCGCTCGGATGCTTTTGTGCCGTTCTGGGACGTTGCGCAGATTTGTTTCGAGAAAATCGAGGCTGTTTTGGATTTCTTCAGCGATTTCGGCCGCAGAGAGCATATCGACCCACGCGGCCGCCAACTCTAGGCTCAGCGGCATCCCTGAAACCAAGCGGCAAATTTGTATCACACCGTCGATGTTTTCGGCCGTGAGCGCAAAGGTCGGGCTGATTTTGCGGGCAGACTGCACGTAAAACTCAACCGCCGGATAAGAGCCATCCCGAAATTCTTCGGCCGAACGTGGGAATGCCAACCCCTCAAGCGGGAAAACCCGCTCTTGTTGCAGATTGAGCCGCTCGCGCGATGTGACCAGAATTTTCAAAGCGGCCGATTGATCGAGCAGATCGGCCAGAAACTGGGCTTCATCTATTAAATTATCGAAGTTATCGAAAATGAGTAAGGCCTGCTTGGGGCGCAACCAATCTAAAAGCTGTTTTTCCGGCAGTCGGGCTTCTTTATTGATGGTTAGGTCTAGCGCTTTGGCAATGGCAGGGACAATAAACTCTTGCTTGCTGTGGGATGTGAAATCGATCCAATAGACCCCATCGAGCATGTCACCGGCCAAATCATGGGCCACTTGCAGGGCCAAGCGAGATTTGCCGATGCCGCCAGTGCCAACCAAGGTGACCAACTGCTTGGCTGGCTCTTGCAAAATGTCACGCAAGTGGGGCAGTTCTTCTTTTCGGCCGATCAGCGGCCCCAGCAATTCTGGCAGATGGGTTGTTGTGTGTTGTTGATTGGTAGGTGCTGGTGCAGGGTCAGTCGGGGCCGAACTGGTCTCAACAAATTGCCCTCTAGCCCGTTTCACAAACAGATCGTACAGATCAGGCCCCAACTGCAAATGGATCGCCAGCAGTTCAGCAATCTGCCGGGATGGTTTGCGCTCGTCTCGCTCTATTTTTTTGATTGTGACCGGAGAACAGCCGACTTTAAGGGCCAACTCGTTGCGAGTTAGGTCCAAATCTTTGCGTCGATCTTGAACCCATTCACCAAAAGATACAGGAATTTCTGCCATGACCCCTATTGTACCCATTGTGTACCCCTTAGCGTACCCAAGAGTGGTACCAGGCCAGAATTCAAATGAAGTTTAATATGTTTATCAATCGATTTTAAATATTTTCTGACGAGTGAAGCAGTTCAATCAGTCAGGTAAAACACATTATGACTGGAGGTAAAAGTCATGCAAAACAAAAACTTTACTTTTGATTATTTATCAGGAACCGTGCGCCGCGATTTGCTAGCTGAAGGTCAAAAAGCGATTTATGTAAAAACCGCTCCTAAAGCCGCTAACAAAGGGATTATCACTTCTGTAAAAAATCTTTTCGCGCGCAAATAATTTCTTTCTCCTTTTGTTGAACCGAACGATTCAAGTAAATTGAATTGGTTAAACAGAAACTAAAGAGCTGCCGGAACAAAACTGTTCTAGCGGCTCTTTTTTTTTGCTATTTTGAGAAGCATTTTTAGGCTGAGTAAATTTCGAAATTCAACAAATCAGCTTATCCAAATAGGGTAGACTGAGCTTGTCGAAGTCGAGATCGCATATTCTAAAGATCTTCAAACATCGCCACAACCCGAGTCCAACCGCCGCTACCACCAGTAATTTTCACCGGAAAACAAGATACTTTAAAGCCGGTCGGCCGGGGGAGCTGATCTAAATTAGCGAGCTTTTCAATCTGGCAATATTCTAAATCACGGCCGACCCTGTGCGCCTCCCAAATCACATCGGGATCACCTGTCTCTTTGAACCGTTCTTTCTGGGCCCAAAACGGCTGATCCCACCCCCACGTATCAATTCCCATCACCCGAATCCCTTGCTCTATCAGCCAGCGGGTCCCTTCTGCGCTGACCCCGGCCCCAGCATTAAAATATTCAGCTTTGCCCCACAGCTTGTCCGTGTCGGTCCAGATCATCACGATGTCGAACGGTTTAAGGGTGTAGTTGATCTTTTCAAGAGCCAGCTGTAAATCTTCGGCCGAGATTAAGCCCCCTTGCTCCTTGTGCCGCATATCGAGCACAACCCCATCCCCATAAAACCATTCGATTGGCATTTCGTCTATTGTGCGCGCCTTCTTGCCGCCGCAAGTTGGGTAGTAGTGCCACGGGGCATCTACGTGTGTTCCAGCATGGGTGATCAGGGTGAGCGTGTCGTTGGCCCAGCCGTTACCTTCCGGTAGATCATTAACGCTGGCATCGAAAAACGACACCATCAGCTGGGCACTGTCTTTGTGCGCTTGATGCACAACTTTCAGGGGAAGGGGTTCGCTCGGGCTCTCTTCGGTAGGGACATTTAGATCAAATAGTTTCATGGGGCATTCTCCTT
>JAHDGV010000015.1:0-22201 GCA_020631655.1 Chloroflexota bacterium
ATTCGATCAAACCGATTGAGATCACCTATCCCGGCCGCGAACCAATGATTCCGCTGCGCCTCACCGCCGTAGCCGCCAATCCCAACATGCCGATTTTCACTTGGGTATTCGCCAATCAGCAAGCGGTCCCTGATAACTATGAGCACATGGAAATCGCGACTGAAGAACTGACCTTCTTCAACTTTGGTGGCAACGACTATCAAAGTTTGTTGATGCAACGGGCCGATGCGCTGGGCGGCCGGGCTTTTATCACCGAGTTTGCGGGGCCAGCCAATTCATTCTCCTATGAAAACGACTATCTGGTCCGGCAATCCCAACAGCACACATACCTGACTCGTTTAACCACATCGATTTCGCCCGAAGAGATGACGGTTGATCCGGTGTTCCGGCTAGAACAACGGCCGGATGTGTCTAACATTCGTGACGCATCTAACCTGGACGGGCTGTATGATTGCCAGCGCAACGGTGGCATCATGCGCAATCTAGCTGGTTCTGATGCGATTAGCCCCGTTACTGAGATGGGTGAAATGACGGCGGTTACTCCTGATGTAGAGTCCTCATCTTTTAGCTGGATTTGGATTGTCGCGGGTGCAGTTGTCTTGATCGGTTTGCTAGGATTTATCCTCGGCCGCGGAAGCAATCAAAACTTTACCTAAAACAAAAAGGGCAGATCGATTTTTCTCGATCTGCCCTTTTTTAGTTTACATTTTACATTAGGTAAGCGGCCGCAAATCCAACAGCCGAGCCTGCGATAAAGCCCATCAACCAGTGAGGGGCCGAGAGAATTTTCTCCCAATTAATCAATAATGTGAGCACCACACCAACCCCTACAATCAAAATATTCAAGAGTTCTAGGTTCATACTGAATCCTCCAAACCCCTGCGCGACTCGAAAAGAGAAGAGATTATAGCTCAGAAAAAGAACTTATGTTCTATTTTTTACAGACTTTTAATCCTCTTTAATTACAAAAAGCGTTTAAGTTTTTAGCTAATTCTTGAAACTTTGTAGGCTACCTACCAGACCGGCAAACTATCGCTAGAAGCAGGGGTAGATTTGGGGACAGAACGAGGCATTCTTCTAAATCCGCTATCACGCCAGTCGCTTAATCCACTCAACAGTTGGGCTAAAACCAGATCTGGATCTCCATCCCCTTCGTATTCGATTACAAATTTGCCGCTGTAATTTTGCTCGTGCAGAATTTGGAATACGGTCCGGTAATCTAGGTGCTGATCGATATGGTGTTTATCCAGATCGTATATTTTTAAGTGGAACAGCTTTGTCCGAGAGGCAAGAAGCCTCCAATTGATCTCTTGATTGACTTTTGGCGTATTGCCTGGGTCAAAACAAATCCCAATATTTGGCACATGATCAAGCAGGGCTAAAAAGCGGGTCGGCTCTGTTGAAATCCCCCAATGGTTTTCCACAACCGGCTCAATGTCTGGGAACAGGTGGCTAGCAACGGCCGACACAAATTTTAAGCGTGAAATAACAAGAGGATCGATTTCTGGCCCCATACAGGCCGCCCCACCCAAGGTTAATCGCAAAAATTTCGCATTGAGTTGCTGTGCGGTTTTAAAGCCTGAAATGATATAAGCAAGCTCATCCCGCCAAGCGATATCATCAACCGTAAAATCTGAATCAATTGTCCACGATAGGCACTTGACATTGTTTTTGTCTAGCTCAGATTTCAGCTTTTTTAGCGTTGAGCCGACATATTTCAGCATTTTTCTGGATTGTTTGCGGTACCCCCACAGGTAGCCGGCCCAATTGCGTAGCCGAGAGAACCGGCCGGGAGGAAGCATAAAATCATTTAATTCAACCGTCTGTAGTCCCGCTTTGTTCACCAAGTTTGGTGCATCAAGTAGGCTTAGATCACCTGAATAATATTTGCTATGCCACGTCCATGTACTCACGGACAGATTCTCTTTAGATAGAGTCATAAAATTGCTAAATACCTGGCAACAAAATAGATTTTTACAAGCTTTTCAACTGTGCCTTGTAGCAAGGCTAAGAGCAATTCGAGAGAGTGTGAAGGGGTTTAGTTTTCCGAAATTAGATATTTTTTCCCCACTCAAAAGGTACTCAATGTAACTTACGATACACCTGAATATTTTAAGCCAGCAAATTTAAACCTATTAAAATTCACACGTTTTGTTTGTACGGCCCTAATCAATTAAACCCAATGACTTTAATTCATCGATGACTATCTGAACTAAAACGGTGTTTCCGTAACTATTAAGATGGGTATCTTGAGAAATATAGAGATATTCACCTGCTTCCGCTCGCCGTTTAAATTCTGGAGTCGGATCAAAACAGGTCAGATTATTTTCATCACAAAAATCGATCAGTGCCTGCCGGTTTTCTTCCATTAGAGCGATGTTTTGAACATCAAAGTCCGTTCCAGTTTCAATCGCAGTCCGATAAACCTCTTCCTTAAATGGAACCGGGAAAATCACAAGTTCGATCCCTTCAGCCTCTAGCCGGTCGCGAGCAGATAAGATCGCCTTGAAACCTTCTTCTTGACCCAGCAAGTTGTTTTCTTGGGTCAGATCGGCCGTTTCATACGAATATGGGCGGCCGAAAAACATCGGTTCACCCGCCACATCAATCACGTTTGTATCTGCCTGCGACAGATAGCTTTCGCTACCAAAGTCACTGCCGTTCGTGAACACCCTAATAATTGTGAAAATCACAGAGTTTTGTACAAGCCACCCTTTTTCATCGATCGCGGAGCGATCAGTCGTGTCAGTCTCACCCCACCTATACGTTAAACCGTAATCTTCGTTGTTGTCGTTGCCGTACCACTGCCAGATCACTACTTTGGGCTCGTAGGGTAGTCCAAAGGTAAACAGGATATTGGCGTGGCTAATGCCACCGGTTGCCCCCTGCCCCAAATTGACAACGCTTAAACCGTGCTCTGTTTCTAAGCGTCTTACCCAGCAGTCATCATACTCTGTAAAACAAAATGTAAATGAATCCCCTACCGCAACAACGTCAACGGGCCACTGCGGCTCCCAATCGGCCGAATCTACTCTAAAACCGATATTTGAATCGGGGTTGAGCCAATTTTTGCTGGTGACATGAAAGCCAACATTAGCATTGGGATATTGAAACTCGTTGTTTAAGCCAGGCAAAACCGACATTTGGAACACATCCACCGGTTGCCACGCAGGTGGTGGCAAGATCGTATCGTCGGTAAACGGATGTTTTTTCACATCCCGCATGATCAGCTGAATGATGGGTGGCAACACCGGCCGGGCGAGCCGCATAATCCCCTCGATTAAAATAAAGCCAAACAACAAACTAGCAAAGACGGCCATAAAGCGGCCAAAATATTTCGCAAACATACAGGTCCCGATTATACCCCTGTCTGCTTGCCGATAAGAGAGATTGATCGCTTACTTATTTTTTTGCAGTCGCCCAATAAAAAAGGGCCGGATAACTAAATGCTATCCGGCCTAATATTTATTGAATTACCTCAAACGGTTCCTAATTTTTTTTGCACCGCCGTCATACCCGCGAAGGCGGGTATCCAGTGTTAGGCTTGGCGCTGGATTCCTGCCTCCGCAGGAATGACGGCCCAGTACGTCTAGTCTAACTGCTTATTCAGCCTACGCTCTAACAGCCTCAGGATCATCCCGATAAATTACCCACGAGTAAACCAAAACAATTGCCATCATCACAAACAATCCCCCTATCAAAAATGCCAATACCCAAGCGATTGACAAGAAGAATGACATGATAATCGTGATCGCCCCAACCGCCATCATTAACCGGCCGCCAAGGCGGTGGGTCTTGTTCCACGACAGTTCGCTCGACAACGTCCACGGGGTACGGATACCAAACATATAGTTGCTCCGAACCTTGCCCATGAAGTTGCCCAACACCAAAAATAGAGTCCCCATCGCAATCGGGAAGAAAATCTCAAACAGATTGATTTGGGTGATTTGCAAGGTAGACAGCACAATGATGGTGTGTAGCACCGCAAAGAAGATCAGCAGAACGGCCCACGTTGCCCTAAAAGCTCGGCCGGACTGTTTCAAATTTTCGAGTCTCGGCTCGATATAAGGGATAAAGGCGAGCAACAAAACCACAAACAGCGCAGTCAGCGGTAATAAGAACAGTCCAAGGAATGGAGAGCCATATTGGTCTGGATTACCGTTAATATCAAAATGGATGGGGACTTCTGCCCCCGCTGGGATTTGGGACCAAGCCCAAAATGAAAGAGACAGCATCAGAACAAGAACGATGCCGCTCAGTACCCCAATATTTCTATTCGCCAGGTCTTTCATCATTTTTTCCTTGGAGATACAACAGGGGCTGAATCAGATTGCTCGGCCGGCTTTGCGTCTCCTAATTTGAATGTTTCTAACATGCCCATTAATGCCTCTTCTAACACAGTCACGTTTAGGCGATAAATAATTTGATTGCCTTTTTTTGTTCCCTGTATCAGATCTGCTTCTTTCAAAACAGAAAAATGTCTAGACAGCGTGGGTTTGGTGAATTCAAAATGATCTGACAACTCTCCGGCCGTCATATCTTTGTCACGCAAAAGCTGTAATATTCTGCGTCGGGTTGGGTCTGATAATGCGCTATACACTTTGGTTATGAGCATGGATTTAAAACAAGTAGTTAAACAGTTCGCAAATTAGCTATTTAGCTAATACGCTAAATACTTTAAAATAAAAAATACCGCTTGTCAAGCAACATCTTGCAATGACAAGCGGTAGTCAAGTTTTTACAAGTTACTCAGAACTGAGTCGCACACCCAAAAAGTTAGCAACCGGCCGCTGACGCATCACAACCCGGGTATGGTACGGTGAATTGATTAATTCCTGCTTCCCATCTTGCTGAATAATCAGGGTAACAGAGCCACCCCCATCTAAGTTCAATACATCATATGCCCCAACTGATTTTAGTAATTGTTGATTGAAAAAATGAGTTGAACCTGCGCTGTAAGGCCACTGTCGGCCGTCAACGATCAACAACCACATTCGATCCCCGGCCGCATTGACCCCAACAACGGTACGCGGCAGCTTATCTTCGTTTGGGAATTCAATTTGTTGCCCATCTTGCAGTGTCTGGAGATTACCGGCCAAACCGATCTTGGTGTCAGACGGACAAATGCCGTTGGTTTTAATTTGAGCAATGTTGTCAAAACTAATGCACAAAGACGGCCACTTCTCGCCACCCGGCCCTTTCCACACCTTGCCATCATTGATGGCCGTCCCATTTACCTCTACCAACTCCCCTGCTCGCGGATAATAATTGAACGGAGTAGTGGCGTGAAAAGGATAAAAAAAGTTTCCATTAACAGCCACGATTGTGTCGTTCTGCTCTGCAAAAGTCTGCACGGTAGCGGCCGAGTACTCACGGGGTGAAACCGGATCGTTAGAAACCAGTTCCAAGCCAGGTGTGGTTAGATCGATCTCTAGCAGATGATACACAGTGCGATAAGGCAAGGTTGTAGACCCCCGAAAATAATTCATTCCGGGATGAATATCTTCGATATACAGCGAATCTCGTGAGGGGCGACGGCCGAAATAAACGGCCGCTACCACCACAGCCACGCCGAATAAAATGAAAAACCACTTTAAAAATTTATACATTAAAAATTAGATTTAAAACCCTTCAAAAAAATTATTGATAAAAATGATCGGCTAAATATTATTTGAATCTGGTTAAGAGTTTTCTTGCTGTTTGCTTAGATTCACATTCTGTTTAAGTAAGTCTCAGGTGACAGCTTTTGCGAACTGCCGTTGGCCTATTGGTATAATCTGGACATGCTAAAAATTTACTCTGTTGATGAAGCCCAAAACTCTATTTTGAAGCGTGATAACACGTTTTTCTTTGCAGATTCAGAAATGACGGATGCGCAGAAAGAAGCATCTGCCGCGATATATGGGAAACCACTCACACCCCATGCGGCCGTAAGCCATATATTACAAGACATTCATCGTCACGGAGATTCAGCAGTTAAAAATTGGACTAAAAGACTAGATAAAGCCGATGTCCAAGATTTTTGGGTCACAAAGGCCGAGCTCGTTGCAGCTCTTGATCGGATTGATGCAGAGCTACGCCAAGCGTTAGAGATAGCGGCCGGCCGGATTCGCGATTTTCATGCGCGTCAGCCGCTCCCAAACTGGACCACGGATCAGATGGGTGGCACCATCGGCCAAAGGGTGACCGCAATTGAGCGAGTGGGTGTTTATGTGCCGGGTGGAACAGCTCCCCTACCCTCAACCGTTTTGATGTGCGCCATCCCTGCCCGAGTAGCAGGCGTACAAGAACTCATCGCCGTAACGCCACCAAATCCGGACGGAACTGTGCCAGATGTCATCATGGCGGCGGCCGCCATTGCTGACGTTGATGGGTTGCTCAAAGTTGGCGGAGCACAAGCGATTGGAGCTTTAGCCTTTGGAACGGAATCGATTAAGCGGGTCGATAAAATCGTTGGCCCCGGAAATCTGTGGGTGACTTTGGCCAAACAGCAAGTGTATGGCCTTGTTGGAATTGATGGATTGTACGGCCCAACAGAAACAGCCGTGGTTGCAGATGAAACGGCCAACCCGGCGTGGGTTGCGGCCGATCTGTTAGCCCAAGCTGAACATGATGTGCTGGCATCAGCCATCTTATTTACCCCATCGTCCAAGATGGCTGAGTATGTGCAAATCGAAGTCGCCAAACAGGCGGAAGATCTAAGCCGGGCCGATATTATTGCGCAAGCACTCGCCAATCAGGGTGGCATTGTGATCACCGAATCGATGGAAGAAGCTTGCCAGCTCGCCAGCAACTATGCGGCCGAGCACACCTGCATCGCTAGCGAAACACCGGACAAGTGGGTGGATCTCATCCCCAACGCAGGCGGTTTATTTGTTGGTGAACATTCGTTTGAAGTATTGGGTGATTATGTAGCTGGCCCCAGCCATACGATGCCAACCAATGCAACGGCCCGCTTTGCATCTCCGCTCAATGTCGCCGATTTTGTCAAAATCAGTAGCATCATCAATATCGATCAGCAAACGGCTAAGACTTTGGCCAAGTCGGCCGCCATTATTGCGGCCGCAGAAGGTCTAGATGGCCATGCGGCGGCCGCGAATAAACGTGCAAACGACTAATTTTGCAACTTTACCAGAGAGAACGGGTTATATCAGTTGAACGGTAACGCTTTGGCTGTGATAAGTTTCGCATTCGTCTTAAAGGAAAAAGGAGGCTGGGTAGAAACTTAGTACACCAACCCGTAAACACCCCTTTGAATCGATTTCAGAGGGGTGTTTTGGTTTAAGATTGGTTTAAAATCAAGCGGTTTTCTATAAGAAACTGGTCTTTAAATCGCACATCTCATAAAATTCAATGCCCAATTAACACTTTAGTGCATAATAAATCGAAGAATGTGACCTGCACGTCGTTGTTTCGAATCGAAATATACCGTGTCACCGTCATTAAAAAAGGATCCACCCTGCGTTAAAAGCGGGGTAAGCAGGTAATCATGTCAGAAACTAATATTCTCGTTGTTGAAGATGAGAGAGCAATCCAAAACGTTATAAAAACCTATCTTGAAAATGCTGGCTATCATGTGCTGTGCGCCAGCGATGGGTTAGAAGGTCTTGACCTATTTCGCGAGTATGAACCACGTCTCGTTATTCTTGACCTAAATCTGCCCACTATTGATGGGATGGAAGTAGCCGCCACCATGCGGGCTGAATCAGATGCTTACATTTTGATGCTCACCGCCCGTAGTGAAGAAGATGACCGTATCTCAGGCCTCAAAATCGGTGCTGATGACTACATCACCAAACCATTTAGCCCGCGCGAAATGGTTGCACGGGTTGAAGCCATCTTGCGTCGTAGCCGTAACGGGGACGAGCAGGGATTGCATCTAAAATTCCGTAACGTAACCCTCCACCTAGACGCACATGAAGTATTTGCTGGTGGCGAAAAAATCGTTATGACACCAACCGAGTTCAAGCTATTGCGCACACTTATGAAGAATCATGGGGCTGTGCTATCTCGTGAGCAACTTGTAACCCGCGTTTGGGGTTCAAACTACTACGGAAACGACCGAGTCGTAGACGTTTACGTTGGCCAGGTTCGCCGCAAACTAGAAGAATCGACAGGTGAGATTTTGATCGAGACCGTTCGCGGTGTTGGTTATAAATTCATCGACGAACCAATCGTTTAAGCTTGTTTCTGGTTTTCATCTAACTAGACTCGATCTGGCTAAAGACCTATGGTAGGGCTCATTCAAAAACAGCTAAGTCACCTACGCTGGCAAATTGTGACATCACAGTTGGTTGCGATTGTGGTTGTCATCCTCTTTTTAATGCTGCTTACCCGGCAGATATTTTTGGGCATTGTGCCACGTGGCATTGAGCCGCTTTTGCAGAACTTAGCCAGCTCCTCTTCAACTGAAGACATTATTCGGACTCAAAACGAATTGATGATTACGTTTCGGAACGTTGTCATTTTTTCGATTTTGGTCGCCGCAATCGGGGCATCGATTATCGGATGGGGCGTTAGCCTGATCCTGTCTCGGCTTATTCTAAATCCGCTTCAACGGCTCAATATCAGTAGCCGCCGGATCGCAGAAGGGCGCTACGACGAGCGGATCACCCCGCCGTTTACGCTTGAACTGGCAGAGGTTGCCCAGCAGTTTAACCAAATGGCGGAGTCTTTAGAAAATATCGAGCAAAACCGTGTTTCGATGATCGGCAACGTCTCCCATGAACTGCGAACCCCTCTAACATCTCTTCAAGGGTATGTTGAAGGGTTGCAAGATGGCTTGTTTCCGGGTGATGAAGAGACTTGGGCCATTATGGGGATGGAGCTTACGAGATTAAAACGACTGGTTGATGACTTACAGGCTTTATCCCGCGTCGAGGGTGGGGCGGTCCAACTTGACCCGATCAACTTCGCAGTGTTGCCCCTGATCGAGCAAGTTCACAGTCAGCTACAGGCCAAGTTTATTTCGAAAGGGATCACATGGTATGCGGACGGTGCGGACCCTGACATCCGCGCCTTTGCAGATCGTGATCGTACCTATCAAATTCTGATTAACCTGCTGGGAAATGCCCTACGCCACACGCCTGAAAATGGAGCGATCAGTATCTATGTCGATTACCACATCGATGATTTGATCGCTATTTCTGTGATTGATGATGGTGATGGAATTCCGGCCGACTCTATTCCATTGCTGTTCGAGCGCTTTTATCGAGTAGACCCATCCCGCGCGCGTAAAAGTGGTGGCAGTGGTATCGGGTTGGCGATTTCTAGGCAGTTGGCTCGACTCATGAATGGCGACATTGAGGCGGAAAGTGACGGCGTTGGGAATGGGAGCACCTTCACACTTTTTCTTCCGGCTGTTGATTAACTAAAAAGTTTAGCCTTCAAGCTCCCGCAAAATCCGACCCGCAATTCGAGGGCCTTCATACACCATTCCGGTATACAGCTGAACCACAGACGCCCCTGCATCGAGCATATTTTGTGCATCTTTAGCCGTGCGAATTCCCCCCACGCCGATGATCCCAAGTTGATCCCCAACCAATGCTTTGACCTGCTTCACGACCTCAATACTTTTAGTATGTAGTGGAGAGCCACTCATGCCACCTTCTTGGTGTTGCCCTTCTGATGGGAGTGATTCACGGCCGCGCGTTGTGTTGGTCGCAATAATTCCAGCTACCCCCACATCAAGGGCCGCACCAATCACATCGTTCAAGCCATCTTCATCGATATCGGGAGCAATCTTCACAAAGAATGGCTTTTCTGCCGTATCTGCTTGCTGTGCTTGCTCGCGCCCTTCGTCCTTTAACTGACCCAACAAATCAGAAATGTACTGTTTGGTTTGTAGTTCTCGCAGGCCGGGGGTGTTTGGTGAGCTGATGTTAACGGCTAAATAATCGCTGTGTGGGTACACAAACTGCATGACTTCGATGTAGTCTTGCACCGCATTGTTTAAAGGCGTCTCTTTTTGCTTGCCTAAGCTCACGCCCAGCACCCAGTCTCGCTCTAATGCATCAAGCTGACGCAAGCGTGGCAGTGCGGCGCGGACGCCACCGTTTGGAAAACCCATCCGGTTGATGAGAGCACCCTGTTGCTTGTATCTAAAAACGCGTGGTTTTGGATTCCCTTCTTGAGGGCGTGGTGTAAGCGTCCCAACTTCGATATGTCCAAAGCCCAAGTGGGCCAAACCGGCCGCCACCCGTACATCTTTGTCAAACCCTGCAGCTACCCCTAATCGATTTGGAAACTTGATCCCTGAAACAAAAACTGGAGAAGATGGGCAGTCACCGGCAACTCGGCCGAGAAACGACTGTCCACTTCCCCAGTCTTGAACGTTTTCTAACATGCCGACTGTCAAGTTGTGAGCAACTTCGGCATCCAGCAATGATAAAAACGGATAGATTAATCGAGCATACACGCGCATGCACGAAGTTTATTAAGCTGGAACCGTTTCACCAAGAGCTTCTGGAGAAACCTCACCATTGTATTGCACAGTTTGTGGGAAGATAGCTTTGACCGAAACGGTTAGCCCTTCTAGCAATGGAGATGAGATGGTTTCGTCTTGACGATATTCGCCTACCAGTTCGTACTCTTTGTTGGTCAGCATGTAAACTTCTACTGAGTGATTTTTAGGATTAACGATCCAATATTCTTTTACACCAACTTGCTCGTAAGAGATGTATTTTACAACCCGGTCGATGCGGTAGGTGTCGTCGCTAAGAACTTCAACTACTAGGTCTGGAGCGCCGTTAAAGGTTTGGCTGTCCCCTTTCCAGTTGGGTCCTAGTGCGATGAACAGGTCAGGTTGGATTAGACGAGCATGTTCTTGTAAGCGAACATCAACTGGACCTAGTACAACGCGGCCGAAGCGATTAGCGTTTAGCCACTCGCGGAAGGCGACAAAAAGTTCGCCGGTAATATATTGATGAAATGTATTGTGATTTGCTGACATTGTTTTGAACTCCTCCTTGATTGATAGCTCTTATAGTCTAAGAAACCTCATCAAGGGAATGAATGGTTTTACCTCTTCGAGAAGTGATTTAAATGGTACAAATTTTGAACATTGCAACTCACTGTGCGCAGTCCTAACTAATGGTTCAAACTACGCGGTCTCTTTTGTGGGCTTAAGTGTTTGCATAGGTATATCCATTAATTCTATTGATGACTTCCCCGTTGACTAGCTCGTCTGCGTTAATAGTTTCTTTTTTTCACTTGGTTATCACGCTATCACGCCTTGGTCAGATAAGTCCCAAGAATCATAGACCTCGTCTCTTACTGCGAAAGTTAAGAAAGTCTATTTTGGTATGAATATGCTGTGAAACGTTTGCCGTTTTTAGCAAAAATTTAATGTGGCTATGCAGGCCGTATAAATTAGCAAGATTGGACTGATAAGTAGGTTACACATCCCCTTAAAAATTATATGGTGGAATGGTGTTTATGCAGGCTGGAAAACGCAGGATGATATCAAAATGGCGCAATAATGCGCCATTTTTCCAGTTTTTGCTCTATTCTTCGTTCAGTTGGAGAACGGCCATAAATGCTTCTTGTGGAACCTCGACATTTCCGATCATCTTCATCCGCTTCTTACCCTTTTTCTGCTTTTCAAGAAGCTTCCGTTTACGGCTCACATCACCACCATAACATTTCGCCAAAACGTCTTTGCGTAGCGCTTGGACATTGGCCCGGCTGATGACCCGTTTTCCGGTTGAAGCTTGGATCGGAACCTCGAACATTTGGCGCGGAATCCGCTTCTTTAGTTCAGTAACCAATTTCTGGCCGCGATGGTAGGCTTTTTCTGAATGGACGATCATGGTTAAGGCATCAACCGGCTGTTTGTTAACCAACACTTCTAATTTAACTAAATCAGATGCCCGATAGCCAGCGAACTCATAGTCCATTGAAGCATAGCCCCGGGTTACGCTTTTTAGCTTATCGTAAAAATCGATGATTAGTTCGGCCAATGGGATATCGAATTTGAATACAATCCGGCCGGGAGCAGGATATTCTTGCCCCACAAATTCTCCGCGCCGTTTCATCATCAAATCCATCAAAACCCCATAGTATTCTTCTGGAGAAAAAATTTGGACGTGCATCCACGGCTCGCTAATCGAGGCGATGGTCCCTTCATCTGGCAATTCGGCCGGGCTTTCAACAATCGTAATCTCTTCCGTGTTGCGGTCTAACACTTCATACCGCACGCTAGGGGCGGTGGCGATGATATCGAGATCATACTCCCGCTCCAACCGTTCTTGGATGATTTCCATATGGAACATACCCAAGAAACCACAGCGGAACCCAAAGCTAAGTGCCGTAGAGGTTTCTGGTTCGTAAACCAAAGCGGCATCATTTAATTGCAGTTTTTGGAGTGCGTCACGCAGATCTGCATAATCTTCGTTGTTGGTAGGATAGAATCCAGCAAAAACCATCGGTTTTGCCGCTTCAAATCCGGCCAACGCCATTTCAGCCTGTTGCCCCTTTTTGGTCAGCGTATCCCCAACTCGGCATTCACGAACATCTTTAAAGCCGGTAGCGATGTAACCCACCTCTCCGGCCGATAATTTTTTAACCTGCTTCATGCCTGGCTCAAATACACCGATTTCAATCGGATCAGCCTCAACACCCGTTGACATCACATGGACCCAATCTCTATCTGTAAATTCCCCATCGACAATACGAATGTAAGCGATCACACCTTTATAAATGTCGTAATGCGAGTCAAAAACCAACGCCCTGAACGGGGCATCTGGGTCGCCGGTTGGAGGTGGCACGTTCACCGCAATCGACTCAAGCACCTGCTCGATGTTGGTTCCCATCTTGGCACTGATGGGAATCACATCTTCGGCCGGGATGCCGATCAAATTTTCAACCTCTTCAGCCACAATGTCTGGGCTGGCGGCCGGTAAGTCGATTTTGTTAATGACAGGAATCAGCTCTAGATCCTGCTCTAAAGCCATGTACAAGTTAGCCAGCGTCTGGGCCTCAACACCCTGTGTGGCATCGACAACCAAAATCGCCCCTTCGCATCCTTGCAAGGCACGGCTCACTTCGTAACCGAAGTCAACGTGCCCCGGGGTATCGATCAAATTGTATTGATACGTTACCCCATCAGATGCGGTATACAACATGCGAACGGCCGAGGCTTTGATGGTTACCCCTTTTTCCCGTTCTAGATCCATGCTATCTAGCAGCTGGGCCTGCATATCCCGATCAGCAACAGTTTCGGTGTTCTGCAACAGGCGATCGGCTAAAGTAGACTTGCCGTGGTCAATATGAGCAATAATGCTGAAATTTCGTATTAGAGACTGATCCATAGGGTAAAATTATAGCATAGGAAACAAACAGAACTCTCTATTTAAAGGGAATTTGTATCTAATTGAATTGCGATAGAGGATAGTGAGTAGAGAGATTGGTCATATCCCAGCATCTTCACCCCTATCCTTAGTCCCTATCCACATCATTTATGTCACAAACCACAAGGCTAATTTCGGAACGGATACGCACCAAACGAGAACAAAAGGCTCAGCGGGCCAACCGGCTTAAGCTGTGGCTGAGCATCGCCACACTGTTAAGTTTACTGGTGATTTTGCCGCTGGCCCTTTTGCTGGGTTCGGCCGGCTTTTTGGTGTGGGGGCAGTTGCAAGAGGTTCCCAATTATCCGTTGGCCGTGGCCCAATACCAAAGCACAAATATTCCTAATCCGCCCCAGTTTTTCGGCCGATCTGAAACCGGTGAAACAATCCCGCTTTTAGCGACAGATGCTGAACCCGAGTCGGCACAGTGGACCGAACTTGAGTTGATTAGCTCCAGTGCACTGAACGGTGTGTTTGCCCTGTGGCCAGAGTTGTTTTTAGAACAATCTGTTGCCGAGCCAACGTTGCTTGACCGCTGGCAAGCTGTGTTACCAAATGATGCGGCTGAACGTGGCAATCCGGCCGCGCAGGTGGCAGCATTTATTCAAGGGGACGAAGCGTCAGCTTCTGTTTTTGATCAGGCAGAGCAAAATCTTCTGCAGGGGCAAATTGTGGCGGATTGGACCCCGCAAGAATTGGCCGGATGGCACTTGAACACAAGCGGTTACGGCAATGGGATGATTGGATTAGACGAAGCCGCACGATTCTACTTCGGCCGAAATGCGTCTCAGCTGACACTACCTGAAGCGGCTATGTTGGTTGGCATCCCAGCTAACCCGGCCGTTAACCCGCTAGACGATCCGGCCGGAGCCAAGCTACAGCAAGAATCGGTTTTAGAGGCGATGTTGCGCCAAAATCTAATCAGCCAAGAGCAGTTTGTAACGGCCCGATTCACCCCGCTCGAAATCAATACGGCCCAGTTTGTGGGGCAACCCAATGTGATTTTAGACCGATACTTGCACAGCGAGCTGTCGACCCGCTTTGATCCTGTTGACATTTCGACCGGCGGCCTCAACGTTGTCACCACACTTGATCCTGCCCTGCAACAAGAAACTGATTGTTTGGCTCGTTTTTATTTAGCATATGTCAGCGGCCAAGGGCTTAACGGGGATGGCGGGTGTTCGGCCGGAGCTTTACTCACCCGCTCGGCCAAGTTCCCCAACGGTCAATTTAATTCGGCCGATTCAGTTTTGATCGTTGCCTTGGACCCACAAACGGGGCAACTGCTGGCGCTCAGTGGCGAGGGTGCCATCGCCCAAAACCCAACCGGCCCGCCCCATCAACCGGCCGGGGAGCGACAAGTTGGCGGTGCCTTTTACCCATTCATCTACCTCACCGCGCTCAGCCAAGGTCACAACCTCAGCTCGATGGTGCTTGATATTAGTTCGGCCGAAACGGAAACACCGCAGGGGGCTGGCCCCATCTTTTTACAAGATGCGTTGAGCTCCGGCTCGTCAGCCGGTGCGGCCGATGTGTTGGGCTGGGTTGGCCGAGGCAGTGTGTTCAAAACGGCCGGTGAATTGGGAGCCTCCCCAACCGCAGCCGCAACCGGCTATGCCCCCGGCACAGAAGACATCACCGTTGGCTTTTTGGAGCTGGCGGCCGCTTATGGATCGATGGCCAATCAAGGGGTCCGCACCGGAATTGAGCCGTTTGGGCAAACACAACGGCCGTACATCATCGGACAAGTTGAAAACCAGCGTGGGGACATTTTGTATGAAGCCAGCGATGCCTTGGGGGCCGAGCAACCGATCTTGCCCAGCGAAGTAGTCTGGCTAGTCAATCAACAGCTGGCCCAAGAGTCGTTGCCAAACGGACAGCTTGTGGCCCAGATCAGCGGGGCAGGGCTGAACAATCAGGATGAATGGACGATTGGCTATTCGCCCAATTTCTTAGTCGCTGTTTGGGCGGGCAATTTGCAAGCGGATGGGGTTCGCCCGGCCGGAGATCAGCCGATAACCCCAGCGCTGTGGGAGACGGTGATGGGAGTCGCAAGCGCAGATCGGCCGGTCACCAACTGGCCCGCGCCCCAGAACGTCGTCACGCTTAATGTTTGCTGGCCGTCTGGATTGCAACCAAACGGGCTGTGCCCCACCCGACAGGGTCTGTTTGTGGCAGGGACAGAACCGGTGCAGTTTGACACGATGTACCAGTCATTTTTGATCAACAGCGAAAACGGGAATCTGGCAACCAACAGCACCCCGACCAATTTAATTTCGTCGGTTACGGTTCAGATGTTTCCGCCCGAGGCTGAGCTGTGGGCCGAGCTAAACGGCTTCCCGTCCCCACCCACAACCTATGATCCGATCAGCACTGAAACACGGGCTGATACCTTTGAAGTAACGGCCCCCATCCCGTTTGAACAGATTTCTGGGTCAACTACTATTCAAATCGACTTAGATGAGCTGGGTGAGTTTGACCGTTTTCGGGTGGCGGCGTTTCAGGGATTATCACCCGGCCAGCTAGAAATATTGGTCGATGATGTAACTCCCCGTTCCGGCCGCCGCACGGTTGTCATTCCGCTAAATTTGCCGTTTGACCAGCCGGGGCTCTACACCTTGCTGGTCACAGGGTTCCGGCCGGACGGCACAATTGATGAGCTAGCTATTCCAATCTCATTTAAATAGCTGGTTTTGCCGTGAAGAGCCTGTAGTAAATCGGATAGTTTATCCGATATGGGTTTGAGGCCTCTGCCTCAAAATGGGCGGGAAACCTTCCCGCATTACAGTTCTATACGAGCCGTTTGGTCTGTTTTGATCGCAAGTTCGCAGGGCGCATAAGGGGGATTTCCCTCATGAAAAAACAGCTAAAAACAAGCAACATCTTAGGGGCTGTGAAAACGATTGAACACATGACCAAAGATAATTAATTTCACAACCTTTTTTAACAAAAACAGATACAATAAATTTCGAAAATCGGCCGAGCCTATCTCCCATCTGTTTGAACCCTATTACCGTCTGATTTTCAACTGTAAGAAATCAATACCCAGCGGCCATCTACAAGCTAGATCGGCATTAAAAACTTATGTTGCACGATTCTTAGGTAGAGACTTCGGAAGTTTCTACACTTGGAGCATTTTCCAGATAGACTCGTTTACAAACTTCCGAACTCTGTAGATGTGTAACACTGTTTAACAACTTCTTCCCCTTCATCTTTTTATTCATTCATTGCTAAATGAGGATGCATGACAAACATAAAAAAACTCTCCACTCTAGGTCAATCAATTTGGTACGATAACATCAGCCGCGAACTGCTCGATTCAGGAGAATTTGAGCAACTTTTGGATGCAGGCGTTGTTGGTGTCACGTCCAACCCATCTATTTTTGAAAATGCTATCGGCAAAACCAGCAACTACGACGGCGCAATAGCCAAAATCAGCACAGCCAGTATGAACGATGAGGCAGTGTACGAACACCTAGCCGTTGCTGACATCCAGCGGACGTGTGAGTTGCTCGAACCGATCTATCGAGCCACCCAAAAATTAGACGGTTACGTCAGCCTTGAAGTGAGCCCATACTTGGCCAATGACACAGATGCTACAGTTGAGGCGGCCCGCCGTTTGTGGAACTGGGTTGACAAGAAAAACCTGATGATCAAGGTGCCAGCTACCCCGGCCGGCATTCCTGCCATCCGCACACTTATCGGGGAAGGGATTAATGTCAACGTTACCCTCCTATTCTCGATTGAAGCATATGAAGCGGTCGCGATGGCCTATATTGAAGGGTTGGAAGAGCACCAAAAACACTGCAAGCTCAACCATGTTGCCTCAGTTGCATCGTTCTTTGTCAGCCGGGTTGATGCCATGGTAGACAAAAAACTTGAAGAGCAAGGGAACAGCGACCTGCAGGGCAAAATCGGTATAGCCAATGCCAAAGCGGCCTATGCCAGCTTTAAAAAGATTTTTAGCGGCGAACGCTGGGAAAAACTAGCAGACGCGGGTGCGATGGTTCAACGGCCGCTGTGGGCCAGCACCGGCACCAAAAACCCAAGCTATCCCGACACCCTGTATGTGGATGGGTTGATTGGACCGCACACGGTGAACACCGTTCCCCCTGCCACGCTCGATAACTTTTTAGACCACGGCACAGTTGATAAAACTTTGGTTGGATTGGATGAAGCCCAAGCGGAGCTAGACGCTTTAGAAGAAGCCGGTGTAAGCCTAAAAGCTGTCACCGATCAATTATTAGATGAAGGTGTGACCAAGTTTGCGCAAGCGTTTGATGGCTTGCTGGCTAGCGTGGCGGCCAAACGAGCCAAACTTGCTCCAGCTAAAGCCCCAGACGCAGGTAAATGGACCGGGATGCTGAGCGCATCGTTGGGCAGTTTAAAACCGGCCTTGAATGTGGCCGCAGCCGAAATTCGTGACGGCGACATTGTGAACCGCATCTGGGCCAAAGACCACACGGTGTGGCAAGAAGACCCAACGGAAGTTGCCAACCGGCTCGGCTGGCTCGACTCCCCCACGACAATGCAAGCGGCCGTCGGCCGGATCAACAAACTGCGCGACAAGCTCAAAGCAGACGGGATCACCGATGTGATTTTGATGGGGATGGGTGGCTCCTCACTTGCGCCAGAAGTGTTTATGAACGTGTACGGTGGGGACGGGATTCGACTCCATACCCTTGATTCAACTGACGGTAACCGGATTTTGGAGCTAGAAAAGAAGCTCGATCTAACTAAAACGGTCGGGATCGTGGCAACCAAATCGGGTGGAACGGTTGAGACTTTGTCCTTCTTCAAATATTTCTTCAACAAGATTTCTAGCCTCGTCGGCGAAGAAGAAGCTGGCTCCCATTTTGTCGCCATCACTGACCCCGGTAGCAAGCTCGAAGCGCTAGCCGAAGAGCATCACTTCCGCGATATTTTTATCAACGACCCAAACATCGGCGGCCGGTATTCAGCCCTCTCTTTCTTTGGGATGGTGCCTGCCGGAGTGGTCGGTGTAGACGTCAACAAATTGCTCAAACGGGCATCAAACGCGGCCGATAATTCGGCCGATGGCGGGGTAACCAGCGGCAAAAATATCAGCGTCTTGCTCGGTGCCATCATGGGCGAAGCGGCTAAACAGGGCAAAGACAAACTGACCTTGATTTGCTCTCCTGCGCTCAAAAACTTTGGGGATTGGGTCGAGCAGTTGATCGCGGAATCAACCGGCAAAAACGGCCTCGGCATCTTGCCAATTACGGGCGAAAAGCCAGGTGCGCCTGAGGTGTACGGAGACGATCAGTTGTTTGCCTATTTGCGGCTTGAAGGGGATCACACCCACGATGCGGCCGTGAAAGCCCTCATGGCGGCCGGGCATCCGGTGGTGATGCTTCGGATGCGCGACTTGTACGACCTTGGTCATCAGTTCATGTTCTGGATGATGGCCACGGCCGTTGCCGGAGAACGCTTGGGCATCCAACCGTTTGATCAACCAAATGTTGAAAGCGCCAAAATTTTGGCCCGTAGCATGGTGGCTGAATACATGGATAAGGGAGTACTCCCTGCACCTAAAACAACAACGGTTTCGGCCGGATCTTTGATCGGATTTATGGCTACGGCCAAACCTGGCGACTACATCTCGATTCAGGCGTATCTGCATCCCACGGCCGAAACAGACGAGTTACTCAGCCAACTACGGCTCAAACTGCGCGACAAGTACAACTTGGCCACCACAGTCGGCTACGGCCCTCGCTTCTTGCACTCAACCGGCCAGCTCCACAAAGGAGACGGCGGAAACGGCATGTTTATCCAACTGATTTCAAGCGGTGCGCAGGACGCAGGTATCCCTGATGAAGCCGGTGACGACGCCAGCGCAATGAGTTTCAACGTACTCAAAAACGCTCAAGCACTTGGTGACGCGGCCGCACTTGTAGAAAACGACCGCCGCCTGATTGTTTTTGATTTGGGCGATGATGTAGTCGGTGGCTTGAAGAAGCTAATCGGCTAATCAGCATGTCAGCTTTATCAGCCGATCAGCGAAATCAATCAAGCTGATTGGCTGAAAACAAGCGAAGCGAGTGTGCTGATCAAGCTGATTGGCTAACTGCTAAAAGAGGAAAAACTATGAAATTAGCCATGGTAGGCTTAGGCAAGATGGGGGCCAACATGTCCCGCCGACTGATAAAAGGTGGACATGAAGTTGTTGTGTCTGACATTAATCCTGACGCAATTGCTGATTTGGCCGATGAGGGGGCGATCACCTCATCATCTTTAATCGATGCGATCGGCCAACTCCCATCCCCAAAAATTGTGTGGGTGATGGTTCCGGCCGGCAAAATCACCGAGTCTGTGGTCAGTTCAGTTGCGGCCGAACTGGGTGAGGGAGACATCGTCATCGATGGTGGGAACAGCAAATACAAAGAAACTTTGCGGCGTGGTGCAGAGCTGGCCGAAAAAGGGATTCATATGCTCGATTGCGGCACCAGCGGCGGCGTATGGGGGCTGGCCGAAGGATACAGCATGATGGTTGGTGGTGACGCTGAACCGGTCGCTACTTGCACCCCCATCTTTGAAACTTTAGCACCTGCGGCCGATAAAGGGTGGGGGCACGTTGGGCCGCGAGCCTCGGGCCACTACACTAAAATGGTCCACAACGGCATCGAATACGGCATGATGCAGGCCTACGCCGAGGGATTTGATATCTTGAAAGCCAAAGAAGAATTCGGGCTAGATATGCATCAAATCGCCACCATTTGGCAACACGGCTCCGTTGTGCGCTCTTGGTTGCTTGATCTAACGGCCAACGCTTTATCAGAAGATGTCGATTTTGAGGACATCGCCCCGTGGGTGCCTGACAGCGGTGAAGGGCGCTGGACGGTCGAAGACTCTATTGAGCTTAGAGTTCCGGCCCCGGTGATCACACTGGCGTTGCAAATGCGCTTTTTGAGCCGAGACGAAGACAAATACTGGGCGCGGATGCTGTCTGCCATGCGCAACCAGTTTGGCGGACACGCCATTAAGAAAGACGAAGATTAAATTAGACTAGAGTCGAGAGGTTAGAGAAAAGAGAATTGGCAAAAACCCAAACGTCTCTTTTCTCTCGTCTCTCATCTCTCTCCTCTCATGACTACTCCAACTACAATTGTTATTTTTGGCGCATCGGGCGACTTGGCACGGCGCAAACTGATTCCCGGGTTGTACAACAACTATTGCAAAGGGCGTTTGCCGATCCCGTTTAGCATCATCGGCTATTCCCGCTCAGAAATCCCTCAAAAAGATTTCCAAGACAGGATGTGCGCGGCCGTGAAAGAATTCTCCCCAAGCTCGTTTGACCAAGCCAAATGGGATGAGTTTGCCCCATCATTAGACTATACCAACGGTAGCTTTGATGATGATGTTGCGTTCGACAGGCTAAACGAGATGGTGTTGGCCAAAGAAGATGTGATGGGGGGCGAAGGGAATCGACTGTATTACCTTTCGGTAGCCCCACGATTCTTCTTGCCGGTGGTGCAACAGCTCGACGAACACAAAATGAGCCAAGAGCGTGACGGGTTATGGCGTCGTGTCATCGTCGAAAAACCGTTTGGGCATGATCTTGAGTCAGCTAAAGCGTTAAACCGTGACTTGCATCGCTATTTAAAAGAAGATCAGATTTATCGTATTGACCATTATTTAGCCAAAGAGACGGTGCAAAATCTGCTTGTTTTCCGTTTTGCCAACACGATCTTTGAGCCTGTTTGGAATCGAAACTATATCGACCACGTGCAAATCACGGCGGCCGAAACGGTTGACGTTGGCCATCGAGCGGGCTATTACGACAGCTCGGGCGTATTGCGTGACATGTTCCAAAACCATTTAATGCAGTTGCTAGCACTAGTTGCCATGGAGCCGCCAACTTCGTTTGAAGCCAATGCGGTTCGGGACGAAAAAGGGAAGGTGTTGAGCGCCATCCGGCCGCTGACAGATGAAACGCTGGCCAAACACTCTGTCCTATCCCAATACGATGGGTACCTAGAAGCTGATGGGGTGGCCGATGGATCCAAAACCCCGACGTATGCGGCCTTAGAGCTCTTTATCGACAATTGGCGCTGGCAGGGTGTGCCCTTCTACTTACGCTCAGGTAAAGCGCTCAAAAAGAAAACGACTGAAATCATTATCTGGTTTAAGCAACCGCCCCACCTGATGTTCCCCATCCCTGATGATCAAGAAATTGCGGCCAACTATCTCGCCATCTGTATTCAACCGCATGAAGGGTTACATCTGCGATTTGAGGTGAAGGTGCCTGACACTGATGCGGACATGCGCTCTGTTGATATGGATTTCCACTATTCAGACGAGTTCCATCAATCTGAGATTCCTGAGGCGTATGAGCGGCTCCAGCTTGAGGCACTTGAGGGTGATGCCACCCTGTTTACCCGCAGTGACGGCATCGAGGCGGCTTGGGCGATTATTGATGGTGTGATTCAACGGTACGCGCAGGATGGTTCTCCGCCAGTCGGCCGGTACGAAATTGGCTCGTGGGGGCCGCAAGAGTCAGATGATATGCTGGGCAGAGACGGCCGGAAGTGGAAACACGGCTGTTCTGATCACAATTAAATTTTAGGGGGAGCCTGCACCGTTTTTCCCAAAACAATCCAACTTTTTTTAAACCAGTCAATTCCTGTACTCGTCATTCCTGCGGAGGCAGGAATCTAGCGCCAAACTTAGCGCTGGATACCCACATGCGTGGGTATGACGTCCTCACAATGGGCTGTTAACACTTTAGAGTCTATGAATACAAATTCCCTTGAGCCTCTGAACCTGCACACAACTTCATCTCTGTAATCTTCTAGTAATCACTTGTAATCTTCGATTAAGCTCCGCGTAAT
>JAHDGV010000015.1:22301-34020 GCA_020631655.1 Chloroflexota bacterium
CATCTCTGTAATCTTCTAGTAATCACTTGTAATCTTCGATTAAGCTCCGCGTAATAAAGTCGGGATAAAGTGGTGCTCATCAGTTACTAAGGAACGAGGGTGTCAGAACCGCAAAGCGGTCTCCTCGCTTCCTGCAAACCGAAGATATTTTGCTGTGTTTAACACAATCTTCGGCCCTAATCATTGTTTCGTGCGCACGTTCAATCGGTTACGTCGGGTGGTGTCTAGCGTTTTACCCAAATCGACAGGAGATTTTGAACTATGAACATTAAATTGTCCGCACTTAAACGACGTCCAAAGCTTTTACTCGCAATCGCTTTAGTCACAACTTTCCTACTTACGGCCGCATCTAGCACCGATTATGGCACAAGCAGAAATTACCGCGTTTACATGGTCAACCTTACAACCGGCCAGCCATTTACCCCGCCGGTTGTAGCCACCCACAATCGTGATGTTGAACTATTTGATCGTGGTGCCGAAGCATCTTTTGAAGTCAAAGAAATCGCTGAAAATGGTAATCTAGATCCGATGGTTAACCTGCTGACTGACAATGCTGACATTTCAGATTTTGCGGTTGCGGTTGCTGGTGATCCTCCCCCACTAATGCCGGGGGCAGTTGTTTCGGCCGATATTACGGCTAACTCTCGTCGTGAAGTCTTATCGATGGTATCGATGTTGATTTGTACCAACGACGGCTTTGCAGGGATCGATTCAACCCGACTTCCACGTCGCGTTTTATTCCGGCCGATCCGTGCTTATGACGCAGGCACTGAAATCAACACCGAAGATTTTGCAGACATCGTTCCCCCATGCCCAGCTCTAACTGGCGTTGAAACAACCGATGCCGGAACAGGTGCAAGCAACCCTGCACTAGCTGAAGGCGGCGTTGTAACGCGTCACCGCGGTGTGTTCGGGATTTCTGATCTAATCCCCGCTCTACACGACTGGCGCGGGCCGGTTGGCTTTATGGTCATTGTGCGCACTGACTAATCTGAAAGATTTTATCTAACCTAAAAAGAGCAAGCTGGCTTTAAAAAGTTAGCTTGCTCTTTTTGTTTTTGGGCTAAACCTGCAGACAGGAAATTAAATTTCCTTGTCACTTTTTCCCATATCTTCGCATATCAGCGTGTATAAAACATGAAAACCGACCTGCACACTTTGGGACCCTATTTTTCTCGAGTAGAATCGCTTTTCCTGTTGAGCAAGTCTCTACTTTGCTCGCGACTTTGTCCCCCCTACACACCTAGCGGTGGCAAACACCAAGAAAAACTATGACTACAACAAAAAGATTATTCACGCTGATGGGAGCGACTATTTTAGGCATCGGATCAGCCATTGGCTTTGCATCTGGCAGTACCGCATCTTCGGCCGAATCTGAAACAGCACCGATCAACTTGCTCACCACTGTAGACTTTCTGCAAGATGAAGGTGAAAGTGAAGCAGAGAATATTTGTCTACAGCAAAATTCTCCCAACCTGCTGATAAACCCATCTTTTGAAGGGCAATACACAACCTACGTGCCGGACACGCCAATTGATGACTGCCCGGCCGGGGTGTGTACCACGGCCCAAATCCCAGCGGGCTGGACTCCGTTCTGGCGTAGCCACGACGATAATGATGATCCGTGGATTATTCGTCAGCCAGAATATAAGCCAGCGTGTATCGGCACGACCCCCTGCCCGTTCCCAAATCGTCTGCGTGATGGTCAAGAGGCGTTGCAGTACTTTACCTTTTTCAGCACGCATGAAGGTGGAGCCATGCAACGGATCACCGTCACCCAAGGGGCTGATTACTGCTTCAGCGGATGGGGCCACTCGTGGTCGGCCGATGACAGCGATGATGCGATTTCTGGGCCGGTAGAAGGTGAGCTTTACCAAAAAATCGGGATCGACCCGACAGGTGGAACCGATTGGACCAGCACAAACATCGTTTGGAGCGACGCAGACAATCACCCATGGGGGCGCATTCAGTATGATGAGTATGGGTTGTTTACGGTTGAAACCACGGCCGAGTCAGATCACATCACCGTTTTTGTCTACTCACAGCCTCGCTTTGCCATGAAACACAACGATGTGTATTGGGACGATACCTATCTGGCCCAAATGACCAGCGTTTACACCACCTCGATCACCGCTACCAACGACATCATTGCCTTAACCGACATCACAGAGACGGTTCAGATCTCCCAATCTGTTGATTTTTCGATTACGGGAACAGGGCCGCTTGAAGGGTACACATGGACAGCTACGATCACAGACCCCGTTGGCCTGACCAATACGCTACCGCTGACTCCCACGTTTAATCGAAGTTCCGGCGGCTTAACCGAAACGCTGGTTATTTCAGTTGATACAACTGGGCTGATTACAGGCTCGTATGCGGCCGATGTGTTGATCACAACTGATCCGATCACTGGGGATACCCCGATCCGTGTTCCAATCAGGGTTTACATCGTCGAGGAAGTTAGTAGAGTCTACCTGCCGCTAACAATCAAGTAAAAAGTAATAAGTGTGAAGTGAGTTGGGCGCACCACTTCACACTTTAAACTTAAAACTTCACACTAACCCTAGTGCACGCTCATTTTTGCATTAGGATCTGTGTGTGTGGCCAAACGGTCATGTATCTTCTGGCTATGTTTGTTCATCCCCAACACGTTCGCCTCGATTCCATATTTGCGATAGCGCAATACCACTTTATCGATGGCCGCAATGGCGCTTGCATCCCACACTTGGGCTTCACTTAGATCGATATTGACTTCTTCAACCTCTTCGGTTGGATCAAAACCGTCTACAAAATCCTCGGTACTCACAAAATAGAGCGGCCCTTTTACAGAGTAAGTGCGGACTTTTCCAGTCTCGTCTAGCTCGCTATCTACCTTGCTTGTTTTTGAAATTTCGCGGGCGAAAAAGATACAGGCCAAAATCACACCTGCAAATACACCATAAGCCAAGTTGTGGGTGATGATCACGGTGAGCATGGTCACCAACATCACAACAGTTTCGGTGATGGGCATTTTGCGCATGTCGACAATACTGCTCCAATCAAACGTATTGATCGAAACCATAATCATGATGGCTACCAGTGCGGCCATAGGGATGATGGCAACAAAGTTGCCAAACACGAGTAGCAAAATCAGCAAGAAAACACCGGCGCTGAAAGTGCTTAGGCGGGTCCGGCCGCCGCTACCCACGTTGATGATCGATTGGCCGATCATGGCGCATCCGGCCATACCACCAAAGAAGCCGGTGATCATGTTGGCAATCCCTTGCCCGCGCATCTCCCGATTCTTGTCTCCCTTGGTGTCGGTCATTTCATCGACAATTTGGGCCGTCAGCAGTGATTCAATCAATCCCACTAACGAAAGCGCCAGAGAGAAGGGCAAAATAATCCGTAATGTTTCGAGATTAAATGGAACTTGAGGAATAAAGAAGCTTGGCAACGAAGTCGGTAGCTCACCCATGTCACCCACTGTGCGCAACCCGCCCATCAAAGAGCCATTGTTACCAAAAAACATCCAAAACACGGTAATACCTACCAGCGCAACCAGTGGAGAAGGAATCACTTTGATGATGCGTGGCAACCCATAAATGACGGCCAGCCCAATCAACACAAGCGGGACAAACAAAAGCTGGTTGCCTGCAAATGCCTCAGTGAATTCTGGGAACTGGGCGGTAAAGATCAAATAAGCCAATGCATTCACAAACCCGATCATGACCGCTTTAGGGACAAATTTCATGTAGGTGCCGAGTTTAAGAACACCAAAAATATATTGGAACACACCACACAAAACTGAAGCCGCTAACAAGTATTGCAAGCCAGCTTCTGCCCCATATTGAGAGATGAGTGGCTTCATGAGCAAGGCCATCGCCCCGGTTGCGGCCGAAATCATGGCGGGGCGGCCTCCCATAAATGAGGTAACCACTGAAATGATGAAGCTCGCGTATAGTCCCACTTTGGGGTCTACGCCAGCAATAATGCTAAATGCGATCGCCTCTGGGATTAACGCCAGTGCGACAACTAGGCCTGATAAAAGATCAGGGACAACATTGCTAAACCACTCTTCGTTGAGCGTTTTTCGTATTGATTGGGGTTGTAAAACCATTTTGTTTTCTGTCCTTTGGGCTTGCATGGCAGGCGGCAACGTGGGGTTGCAACATTTAAGGCTCAACCAAGATGAGTGAGGTTGGGTTACGCACAGACTGCGGCCGAGTTAGTTTGGCGACACAAGCAATAATTTAAATTTTTTAATTCGGGGGGAGGAGTTAGGCAATAGTATAACCGATAATGCAGAATATATCTCGGCTATTGTAGAGAATTTACTTAGTTAAATGTGGGCAATTTGTCACAAAGGATTGGGCTTAGGCTTGGAAGAGAAAAAGTATGCAGGCTCTCCTAGAGTTACATGTATGAAGGCATGCCTATATACAGCGAATCAAATTCGCTAGCTCCCTCTGAGGTGATGTGCTTGGATCTGAATTTGCTCGTTCATATTTAACCTCCTTTTACGTTTCTAATTTCTAACTATCGATTACAATGTGCGAACTGCAAGTTACTTAAAGTCCACTCGAGGCAGATTTCGAACCAATCGGTTGAAAAACTGACAACAAGTTAGATAATAGAGGTAAATATGCGAAATTGGAAGCAGGCGCTTCCAAAATGTTCCATTTAGTTCCAAAAACGGTTTTTTTCGCCCATTTCTCTCATTGACCTGTGCCACAAGAGATCAATGAACAACATGCAAGATCAATTATCTTATGATCCCCCTTTCACAATTGAGTTAGTTGCCTCCCTACTTGAAGCCTACAATCAGCCTGACCCCTCTTTGACCCTCCCACTTGCGGACATTCACCTCGTCAAATCAAACTTATTGCCAGAAGAAAGTGAAAACGAGCTCAATATTAAATTTGCAGTTGATCGCATTTTGGTTGACACGGTGGATCAAATTAAAGTGGCTGAACAAAAAGACATTTTAAAAAAGCGATACATCATCGATGGGGGGATGAATAAGCGAACGTATAGCAAAGAGATCAGCAAAAGCCCGCAAACCGTCTCGCGCAGGGAGTTTGAGGCAACTGTCGCCTTGACACAGCTCCTGAACCATAAGGAGTTTGAACTGCGCGAAACACACCAAATTGAGCTCAAGCATTATTTGGGGTCAGCCACATACAAAACGCTGATCGGGGATCAGGATTTTTGGAAATCAATTTTAAGCTCGATTATTAATCCGGCCGGAAAGTGGGTAACGGTTGTGACGGGTATTGGGGGAATCGGCAAAAGCTCGCAAACACACAGGGCACTTTGGGAGGCGATTGATCGCTCGGCCGTTGAGCGATTTATGCGCATTGACGCCAAAAACAAAAAACTGGAATTTATAGAATTCTTGACCCAAGTGGCGGATTGGCTAAAGGTTGATGCAAGTGAATTTGAGCGGGCAGATGAATTAGCCATCCATCTACTAAAAATGCTCAAAATATCTCCTTATCTCATTTATATTGATGGGGTTGAGGAGCATATCGAAGAACTATTGGATCAGTTGATCGGCTTTGCAAATCCCAGCCAAATTCTGATTACCAGTCGGGTTGAACCTACTGATAAATCAAAAATCCACTTTTTCCAAGTCCCACTCTTGTCACAAGAGCACGCCAAATGTCTTGTTCTTGATGCAAAATCGGACGTGAATGCAAATGGCTCGGCCGATTTGTCAGATGCTCACATGAGTCAGATTTATGAAAAAGTGGGGGGCAACCCGTTGGCCCTAAAACTAGTGGGGGCACTTTTAGGCGATCATTCTCTATCCGAGGTGTTTGAGGATCTCATCGATGTTAATTATCCTGACACCGAGAAAATGTATCGGCGGGTTTACATCAAAACATGGAACAGCCTGCACCCGAAAAACCAAGATGTATTGACCGCGTTTGGCGTTGTTAAAGATGTCCGCTCTATCTCAATTGAAACTCTATTGAGCCTAACAGTCCCTAGGATTGTCAAAGATAAAAGAGAGCTTTACGATGTTTTAAACTTCCTCAAAACACACAGCTTGGTTGAAATTGATCGAGAAGATACAAGTGAGAAAACCCACTACAAAATCCACAATCTCACCCGCACATTTCTAGAAACTGACATCATCGATTGGGGACAGTAACGTGGAGCTTAAACTAAATCGATCTAGAAAAACCCCGCGCAGTTTATTTGCAAAGAACTTTTTAGATCACTGGTCTACAGAGCTGGCAGGCACAGATCGCGTAACTTCAGAAGCGTTGCAAAGCGAACTGGAAACATTTGCACAGATGTTTGAGGCAAGCTTTCAAACCGAGACTTCGCTTGATCAATCGGCCGAGCTTTTGCTGAAGCTGTTTTCACTCTCCCACAAAACCCACCATACAGATAAATGGCTAAAGATGGCCCCCCAAGTATTGACCCATGCAAAAACAAGCACGCTTGATCCTAATCTGAGAGTAAAGTTGCTGAACAGAATGGGGCAAACATACAGGATTCAGGGTCAGCTGGATGATGCCTATAACACCCACCAACAAGCCCTTGATCTCTGCGAGAAAGAGATCGCGGATGACGATTTTTGTATAGCAGACTGCTATTACCATCTAGCAGAGTGTCATCGAGAAGCTCATCAGCACGAAAAAGCGCTCGAGTTCAGCAAAGCGGTTACAGAGCGGCCGGGCTTCGCTACATACCCAGCTTCGTTTCAGGCAACGGCTCATAACCTGTGTGGGCTAACCCACCAACAGCTGGAGCAGTATCCACAAGCGATTAAGGCGTTTGAGCGGGCAATTGAGATCTGGGGTGGTTTGGATGAAACGGTTGAATTGGCCCGATCAAAATCTAATTTAGGCTACCTTTATCTTGAAACTGAGAAGTTCGATTTAGCACATGACCATCTGACAAGGGCGATTGAGCTAAATCGAAATAATCCGATAGAGCAGGGAACTGTATTTAATAAGCTGGGGATTTTTCATGCCATGCAGGGGGATCTTGATGTGGCCATCGAGCATTGGCAAAACGGAAAGGCGACCCTTAATCGTTCACAACAAGCCCTTACGGTTTTAGCCGGCCGCATCTCGCACAACTTGGGCTATGCACACTTGCGAAAAAGCAATTTCGTAGCGGCCGATGGCGAGCTAAAAACGGCCGTCTTAAATTGGAAAAAGTTGAACAATCAGTTTGAGCTGGCTCGCTCCCTTAGTGCAACTGGCGAACTGTATCATGCTTGGGGAAAGCATCGTGCGGCCGTCGAATATTTCGATAAAGTTCTTGCGATCTTGCAAAATTTCCCCAGTGAAACTGAATTTAGAGAGGAGACTCTGCGAGAGAAAGCGGAGGCAGAAAAGGAAGCTGCCAAACAAGATTGACAGCTTCCAGTTTGATCTAGCCGCCGTTTGTAGAGCCACCACCTGACCAGCCGCCGCCAGCCAGTGAAATCGGGGCAGATGACATCAAATCGGCCGAGCCAGACAACACAACGGTTGCAAGCCCACCGAGCAACATCATCGAAACAACAAATAGAACAAGATTGGTTTTTAATTTCCCATCGAACATCATGAACCTCCAAAATAGACTAGGAAGCTCGAAAAACATGGCGCCGGGATCGTAGACAGATCCCCTCATGAGACATTCAAAGAGCTAAGTTTTCTTCCAACAATCAGACTGCATGACCGGTCTCAGTCTGCTTCTAATTATCTGGTTTCAGAATCGACAATTAAATGACAATACTGAAAACTTAGTTTTCATTTTGGTTAACTTTTGACTGGGGAGTAGGCTTAAAAACTGGAAAAGGCATCCCATCACTGAGTTTTACGGCAGGCCACAAGATCATTCTACGCAAACAGAATAAAATTGCAAACGGGACCAGCACCATTAAGGAAAGCGCTGGTCCCGTTTATTTTGTCTACATAGATTTGATCCGTTTACTCGTAGCTCAGAACCTCGCGAACGGTAACTTTAGATGCGTTCCGGGCTGGCAGGTAGCTCGACACAATTGCGATCAAAACAACAAGCACAAGCCACAACACCACGCCGAAACTACTAAATCGATAGGTCGGAATCGCTTGCAGAAGCAAACGGCCGGCCAAGTTGCTCAGCCACTGGCTAACCGGATAAGAGAGTACCGCACCGATAAACCAGCTGATCAAACCGATAATCACACCTTCGAGCAGAACAATGCCTAGCACCGAGCGGTCTGATGCACCCACCGCACGCATCACCCCGATTTCGCGCAAACGCTCGATCACGTTGATCGACATCGTGCCCGCTAACCCTAATCCACCCACAAAGCCGAGCAGTGCGGCCATGACAAGGGCCAGATAAATCGGAATATTAAAGAAGATGCTGATGATGCTACGGGCCAGATCGATTGTTTGGGTTTCTTCCACCCGGAAGCCTTGATCACGGTAAGCGGTTTCCAACTGAGTCGCCACCCCGTCAAGATCAGGCAAGCCTTGTGTAAAACCGGCCGGATCTGAGAGCGCTTGTAGCTGCTCGCTAAAGCTTTGTGGCTCAGGGGCAAGGGCTGAACGATCAACCCGCATAAATACCGCTTGAGAGGTGCCAACTGAATTGGTTACTCGATCAAGCGTTGGGCTCGGTAGATAGGCGATGCCAACCGGTTGAGCACCACGGGCAAGCCCAACAACGATCCAATCAGTCTCTTTGCCGTTAATGTCAAACGTGATGGTTTGCCCCACGACGTTTGTGTCATCAAGATCATCTTCAGAGCGCAAAAAGTCAGTAGTGACAACGGCCGCGTTAGTATCACCCGGCTCAAGCCACCTACCCTGTAACATGGCTGGCTGGATCATGGTGCCCCCTTCCGGAGCCCCATACAGGATCACATTATCGCTTTCCGTGCCGTCCGGCCGTAAGCGACGGCCGCCACCAAAACCCCACGTTTCCGCTTCGGTCACATAGGGGTTTTGGAGCGCCTCGCGCACCAACCGTTCAGATCGATAATCACGGCTAAAGCGAATGTTGATGTCGAAATTAAACGTACTAATCGATTCAGCCAAGGTCTCTTGAAGTGAGGCCTGAATGCTCAAAATCGACATGAAAATCAAGCTTGCCAGAGAGAGTGAGGTAAGCGTCAAAGCCAAGCGCCATTTACGGCGGAATGTGTTGCGCAATGAAATCTGCGCCGGCCGTTTCATGCCGGGAATCACTCGTTTAAGCCCTAAAATGGCTGAATCGATAAAACCGGTCCCAAAAGCACTTCCTTGCCCAGCCCCATGATCACTGATCGCTTCACGCACCGTTGTCCGGGTGCCGCGCCAGATCGGAATAATGGCTGCCAGCATAGGGATCGAAAGGCCTACAATGACTTGGAGTCCAATCACCAACGGGTCGAGATTAAATCCGGCCACATTAAAGTTAAGGGCCAGTGCAAATACTTGAGCCAAACCACTGGCCGCCAATGCACCTAGCGGAATCGCAAGGATCAGGGCTAAGACGCCAAATATCAGCACCATGAAAAAGTACATGGCCGTTAACTGCGGCACGCGCGCACCGATCGATTTCATGATACCGATCTGGCGGACCTGCTGAGTTAAGATGGCTGACAGGGTATTGACGATCAAGAAAATGCTCAATCCCAGCGAGAGTAGCCCCATCACCAAAAGCAGTGTGGACAAGCCATCCAGCACCGTTTGTAGCGGCAATTCACCCGGCGGTGATGCCAAAGTAAAAATTACAATCGCTCCGGTATCTTCAAGTCTTTTTTGGATAAGTGCCCCAACTCGATTGGCTTCTTCTTGAATTGCGGACGAGTCTTCTGGGGACAGATTTAGGTAATCGTAATTGGCATTAAACTCATCAGAAAGCGTGTAGAAAAGCTGATTGTACTCTTGCGGTTCTTGCAGTAGCTCCATCGTCTCGAAAGATACGTATCCATACGCCGTTTGGAACAGCTGAGGCGGGAAGTTGTTCAAGTCATGAGCGGTTCCCACGATGGTCAGAGAGCGCTCTTTCCCGCTTGGAGCTTTGAGTTTGATCGCATCTCCAATCCCAATCCCCTCAAAGCCCAAGTTGGGAGAAAGTGCAGAACGCTCAATTAGGATTTCACCCGGCCCGGGAGGAAACTTCCCTTCTTCGGGATTGATTTTGTTGATCTTGATATCTTCAAAATCAGCAACGGCTACCAGCTGGAGATTTTTGAATTCATCCGGCCCAGTTTCAAACGGAGTGATCAAAACACGCCGCCCTTCGGCCGTGCCTACACCGTCTAGCCCCTCGATCTGATCAACCACATCATCATCAAAGTTGGTGACAGTGATCGCAAAACCAGCGGCCGGGTCGATGGCCATAAAATCGCGCGGCAACTGCCGTTCGATGATCCCCTGCGCCCCCAAAACCATACCAATCGCGATTACACCAACCGCAATTGATAGAACAACCAAAATTGTTCGGCTTAAATTTGAAGTTAAGTCTTTCCAGACTTTCTTCCAACGTATTCTTCTCATAATTCAAGATGAGAGTAGAGAGATTAGCGAAAAGAGACAAGAGCAAAGTGGGCTAGCCACATGTCTCTTGTCTCTCTTCTCTTTTCTCTAGTCTTTATGCGACAGCTTTTTCTAAAATTTCGTCAGACAAAATTTCGCCGTCAGCAATCGTCAGCTTCCGTTTAACACGGTCAGCCAAATCATTGTCATGGGTCACCATGAGGATTGTTTTGTCTTCTTCGTTAACTAGTTTTTCAAACATGGCGAATACAGCATCGGCCGTGTTTGAATCCAAGTTACCGGTTGGTTCGTCCGCTACAATGATGGGAGGATCGTTGGCCAAGGCCCGTGCGATCGCCGCACGCTGTTGCTGACCACCCGATACCGCATTGGGCAACTTGTTTGCCTGCTCTTCCATTTCTACCAAGCTCAGCAGATGCACGGCCCGGTCATACCGTTCGGCCGGTTTGTACATATTGCAAAAATCCATCGGTAACATGATGTTTTCAGCAATGGTAAGGGTCGGTAACAACTGGAAAAACTGGAATACGATTCCCATGTGTCGGCCGCGCCATTCCGCCATCTTGCCTTCAGTTAGCAGATGGATGGGGGTCCCATCAACGATCACTTCACCATTTGTCGGCCGGTCGATGCCGGTAATCATATTGATCAGGGTTGATTTACCCGATCCTGATTTACCTACAACCGCCACAAACTCACCGGGGTCTACCTTTAAGTCCAACTCTTTCAAAGCCAGAAAAGGGCCTGCTTCAGTTTCATAGGCCTTATCAATGCTCCGCAAGTCGATGAGTGAACTTTGTGAATAGTCTCCCGCAATCTCTAACCGGTTTTGGTTCTTTTTCCGCCAACCTAACATAGTGTTTTATCCTGTAGTAGCCATCCAAAAAGATGGTTTGTGAATTAACAAAATTGTGGGCGTTGGATCGATGTAGGTAGTTTGAGCCTCACTATAAATTCACAATACGTATTGTAGGCCGTTTTGTTTTTTTTGTAATGGGGTGAGACAAAGTTTTTATTTAGCCGGTCAGCTTTATCAGCTAATCAGCTCGTTCGCTTCGCTCACTGTCAGCATTTCAGCTTGTAAGCGAAGCGACCTGATTGGCTGAAAGCGACCGCAGGGAGCGTGCTGATTAAGCTGATCAAGCTAATTGCGCTACACTTCTTTCCATGAACACAAATGACATCCATGCCGTCCTCACTTTTTTGCGCTCGGCCGAGCAGTTGAAAAACACGATCCGCTCAGCCCACACCAGCGAAGG
>JAHDGV010000335.1 GCA_020631655.1 Chloroflexota bacterium
GCGTGTGTCCCACGTCGATGATGATCAGAAAGGGGGGACGGCCGCCGTCGGTTAGCTCTTCGGGCGGTAGATAACGGATGTACTGCTCACCCTGCCCTTTCGCTTTTTCTAGCACGGTGTCCCAACCGCCGGTGCCGCGCACCCCGTGGCCGGTTTTACGCTTTTGGCGTCGTTTAAGCCCCGCTTCGGTCAGCGGTTTGTCCGCCTCGTCTTTATCAACCCCCTGCTTGGTTTCGATCACAAAGTGGCCCCGCTTGTACAGGTCGATAAATTTGGTGCTGCCCCCTGGCCCCACCACCGATTTTTCGAACACATAGCCGTTGTCCGTCATGTTGGGGGTTTTGGGATGGGGTCGCTCGACGTCGAGTAGTTCTGCGAGTTCGGATAAAAAGAGTTGGTAGTTGGCTCGTTCGGCGGCTCCGGAGGCTTGCCAGCGGTTGATGAAGGTTGCAGGTGTCATAGGATTTAATTTAACGATGGAGACCTGACAGGTTTTTAAAACCTGTCAGGTCTGGTCTTGAAATTTTTGATTGGGGACGGAATATACCACAGACCAGTCTGGTTTCTAAAACCAGACTGGTCTACACTTCCCCCATGTGGTACCAACTCCAAAACCGAGACCAAATCGACACGCCTGCACTCCTGATTTACCCCGAACGCGCCCAACAAAACATCGACACAATGATTAACGTAGCCGGTGATAAAAACCGGCTACGCCCGCATGTGAAAACGCATAAAATGGCCGAAATCGCACGAATGCACCTGCAAGCGGGCATCAACAAATTTAAGTGCGCCACCATCGCCGAGGCTGAAATGCTGGCAGGTGCGGGCGCGGCCGACATATTGCTTGCTTACCAGCCGGTGGGGCCGCGGGTTGATCGCTTGGTTGCTCTGGCCAAAGCCTATCCCGATGTGGCAATTGGATGTCTGCTTGATGATCCCACCGTGGCGTATCAGCTTTCAGTCAAGGCGCAGGCGGCCGACGTGACTATCAACGTCTGGATCGACATTAACAACGGGATGAACCGATCTGGCATTGTGCCGGGGGATGGGGCATTGGCTTTGTACGGCACGCTTTTTGATATGCCGGGGCTGAATCCCAAAGGCTTGCACGTCTATGACGGCCACATTCGCAACCCTGATTTTGACCAGCGGGTAATTGATGGGAACAAAGACTATGCGGCCGTGGAAGAGCTCATCCAGCGAATAAAAGACGCAGGGTTAGGCACCCCAAACATCGTTGCCGGAGGTTCTCCATCGTTCCCGGTGAACGCCAAACGGCCGGAGGTTGATCTTAGCCCCGGGACCTATATTTTTTGGGATGCAGGGTACTCCGACTTGTGCCCCGAGTTAGATTTCCAGTTTGCGGCCGTGGTCATGACCCGCGTGCTGAGTAAGCCGGGGGGCAACGTCATCTGTTTGGATGTGGGGTCAAAAGGAACTGCACCCGACAAAATGCTTGGAGAGCGCATTCGCTTCTTGAATCACCCCATCCAGCCAAAATTTGTGAGCCAAAGCGAGGAGCATTTGGTGATTGAGGTGGAAAATCCTGATGAGATTACGGTCGGAGATGTCTGGTACGGGGTGCCGGGCCATGTGTGTACCACCGTGAACTTGTACCAAGAGGCAAACGTGGTTTCGGCCGAAGGTGAGGTGACTGCACAATGGAAAGTTGTGGCTCGGGATCGACGAATTACTTATTGAGGTGTCTAGACCTGACAGGTTTTTGACACTTGAGTGCTCGATTTCAAGGATTCAAACAGCGAAAATGGGGAGATGCTTCGAAAACTCCACATTCTCTTTTTTGCGGTTTTGCTTGTTGGCCTAACGACGTGCAACGGCCGACTTTATGCACGGCCGAAACACCGGCCGACCTACGACGCGACTCAGGCACAATTTAACCACCTAAAAGCGGAGCTTGAGGCGGGATTGGGGGAGGAAATGCAACGGCTCTTTCCCGAAGGATATTTCTTCTCCTATGTCTTGTACGGTCTCTCGGCCGTCAACGTGGGGTTAAACGAACCAGATCTGCAAACGAAAACATTTTTGCTAGAAGAAGCCCGCTGGGCCTATGAAAAACTGGACAGCCCGGCCGGGTATGCCGCTTTCCCCCGAAACCTATCAACCGAACACGGCATTTTTTATAACGGCTGGATGAACTATTTACTCTCCGGCATTTTGCTGTTGCAGGATGGGGATCTAAATGATGCAGAGCTTGCGCGGTACAAGCGAGAGTCGGCCGAGATCGCCCAAGCCATCGCCCAAAGCGAAACACCGTTTTTGCAATCTTATTCGGGGCAGGCGTGGCCGGTAGACATGTACCCTGCAATGGTGAGCCTAAAAGCGATGAGTCAACTTACTGGTGAGGAAACCTATGAGCGGCTCATCGCCGATTGGTTGGCGGAAACGCAGCAATATCTTGATCCGGCGACCGGTTTGATCCCGCACCGAACAGAGCCATTTGCTGACAGCGGCCGGGCGACGTCTCAGACGCTGATTGTTTGGTTTTTGGCAGAGCTTGATCCTGAGTTGGCGGATGAAACCTATCGCAAATTTAGGGAACAATTTGTGACGCGGCGGTTGGGTATCCCGGCTGTGCGCGAGTTCCCACAGGGTGACAATCGGCCGGGGGATGTGGATTCTGGTCCGTTGATTACCGGTGTGAGCTTATCCGCCACCGTTGTCATGCTGGGCGCTGCCCGGATGAACGGGGACGACGCCTTGGCAACCGCCATCTATCAAGAAGGGGAGGCGGGTGGCTGGCCGTTTAGCTGGCAGGGTAAGCGGAAATATGGGCTTGGTGTTTTGCCGATTGGTGAGGCGTTTTTGCTCTGGACACAAACGGCTCGGCCGTGGTTGGCCCAAATTGGGATGCCCCAAATTGGGATGTCCCAAATTGGGTTGGCCAACGAAGCGCCTGCTGTTGGTTTTTCTTGGCCATGGTGGTGGCGTTTGCCGACGCATGGTATTTCACTGCTGTTATTGTGGATGATTCGACCAAGGTCTAAGAGAACCTGATGTTACGTCTAGAGACCAGTCAGGTTTCTGTTTGTCTCTGGTTTTTGGAGCAGTTATCTGCAAAAACCTGACTGGTCTTTGTCGGGAAAGCCCTAAGAATAATAAGTTTGAATGATGGGTTCCTGATTCATGGTCTAAATTTCCGCGATTATCTAAAATGGTCCCATGACCAATCAAACACTTTTTTCTCCATTTAAATCTGAAAAACTAGAGCTGTCTAATCGCATCGTGATGGCTCCGATGACCCGCAGCTATTCCCCCGGCAATGTGCCAAATTCAAAAAATATCGCCTATTATGCCCGCCGTGCTGAGCATGGGGTTGGGTTGATTGTGACCGAAGGGACCTGTGTGGGGCATAAAGGGGCAAACGGGTATCCCAATGTTCCTTATTTTTATGGTGATGAGGCGTTGGCTGGTTGGAAAGAGGTGGCTGACGCAGTCCATGCGTTTGGGGGCAAGATTATGCCTCAACTGTGGCACGTGGGTGCGATTCGTAAAGAGGGGACTGAGCCGGACGAAAGTGTGCCAGGATACAGCCCATCCGGCCTGATTAAGCCCGGCCGGGAGCGCGGTGTTGCCATGACCGACGAGGATTGTGCTGACGTGATCGAGGCGTTTGCGCAAGGCGCGGCCGATGCCCAAGCTATCGGCATGGATGGGGTAGAAATCCACGGGGCGCACGGCTATTTGGTTGACCAATTTTTCTGGGAGGGGACCAATCAGCGCACTGATAAATATGGTGGGGACATGGTTGAGCGGACAACGTTTGCGGCCGAAATCATCGGGGCGATTCGTGCCCGAGTCGGTGAGGCGTTCCCGATTATCATCCGTTATTCCCAGTGGAAGCAGCAAGATTACAATGCCAAACTTGCCCAGAATCCCAATGAGCTAGAAGCGTTTTTGGCTCCGCTAGTTGACGCTGGTGTAGACATTTTCCATGCCAGCACACGCCGTTTTTGGGAGCCAGAGTTTGAGGGTAGCGATCTAAATTTGGCGGGCTGGACCCAAAAGCTGACTGGCAAGCCAACCATTACCGTGGGGAGTGTGGGTTTGAACGCCAGCTTCATCGATGAAGAGAAACGGGATATGGTGGATATGGCTGGGAGCAACGCAGGCAATCTTGAAAATCTGTATGCGCGGATGAATGCGGGCGAGTTTGATTTGGTTGCGGTTGGCCGGGCGTTGTTGCAGGACCCTGAGTGGGTGCTGAAGGTGCGTGACGGCCGTACGGACGAGCTACAGGATTACTCTAAAAAGTCGTTGATGACGCTTTATTAGTTGCATGACGCGTAGTACGTATCACATTCTACGCCTGAAACGCCATCGTCTTAAACAGTTGCCCCATCTTTTCAGCAGGATGGGGCATTTTTTCGTCTACCCACCACTGCAACAGATTTATGAGCGCCCCGGCCAAGTAGATGCTGAAAACATCGGCCGGAATTTCACTCGTCTCACGCGCTTCAAGTTGTTCCTGAATGTGGCTGGCCAGATGCTGTTTGAACTCATGCACTACTAGCTCAACTCCGCGTCGGCCGAAAATCGCTTTGTAGAGCTGGGGCTGTTTGGCCGCCTGCTGAAACAGCGGCTCGGCCGAAAAGAGGGGGCCATCACGCTCTCCTGCCTGCTCGATCCCATCCATCAATCTATGAATCAGTTCGTTCATGCCGCTCATGAGCAAATCGTCTTTGTCTTGGAAATGGGCGTAGAAGGTTGAGCGGCCGAAGTTGGCCCGATCGATGATGTTCTGCACCGTGATCGACTCATACCCTTTTTCAGCGATGAGTTCGATCAAGGCGTCATGGAGCTGTTTGCGCGTGCGTTGAACCCTGCGGTCAACTTTTTGATTGTCATCTAATTTCATTTTTTGGCTTGCGGGATGCCATCCCGCATTACTTTTTGATTGATCTAGAAACTGTAATGCGGGAAGTTTGCCCGCAAAACTTCTGTAGCACAGACATCCTTGTCTGTGTTTAATGATCAGGCAGGGATGCCTGATCTACGATTCTGTTTTTCCACAAAACCAAACAAAATCGCCGATTTGTTCGGTATTGAATAGATCCTGTTTTTTGAGTGTTGAGTTCAATTATCACCGAGTCTATCATAGTTTTCGTACAGCGTGTTCGATTTTGAATGAGCTGTTTGAACAATAACTATTTTCTCGAAGGAGACTTGAAATGTCAGACTCAAACCAACCACACACACATAACCACGACCAAACTCATGGCGGTCACGGACACAGCCACGATCATGGCGAACACTCACACGATGCACCTGAAACCCTTTGGGGACGCGTAAGCACCATGTTTGGATTCCACGGCCACAGCCACGACCACAAAGATTTGGCTGGGGATCAATCGTTTTTAGATAACGAAGAAGGCATCCGTACGGTGTGGTGGGCGTTGGCGGCGCTGACAATCACTTCGATTGTGCAAATCATCATCGTGACGTTTAGCGGTAGCGTGGCACTGTTTGCAGACACAGCTCACAACATCGGTGATGGATTGAACTCGATTCCGCTGTTGATTGCGTTTTATTTGGCAAGACGGGTTGCGACGCGGCGCTACACCTTTGGTTTTGGCAAAGCGGAAGACCTAGCCGGGATTTTTATCGTGCTATCGATTGCGTTTAGTGCAGGTTTGATTTTCTGGGAATCGTTCCAGAAGTTGCTTGACCCTCAGCCGATCAACAATTTGGGCTGGGTTGCGGCCGCCGCCATTATCGGATTTTTGGGGAACGAAGCGGTCGCTTTGCTCCAGATTCGAGTCGGTAAACGGATCGGTTCAGCCGCTTTGGTGGCGGATGGATTGCACGCTCGGACTGATGGGTTGACTTCGCTGGCGGTGTTGCTGGCGGCCGGTGGCTCGTGGTTCGGTTTCCCGATTGTTGACCCGATCATCGGTCTGCTTATCGGCTTCGCAATTTTGTTTATTACCAAAGATGCGGCCGTGCAAATGTGGTACC
>JAHDGV010000336.1 GCA_020631655.1 Chloroflexota bacterium
TGCCCTCAAAGAGGGCAGATGAGGGTTGTGAGGTGGTCGTGAACCAATTTTGCTATTACATGTTTAATTTCTTAATCTCCATCAGCAGGTTTCTTATTGTAACCGATGGGTTAACCCGTTGGGTTTTGATCGATTAAAACGAGATCACCTTGCCAGGATTAAAGATATTGTTGGGGTCAAACATCTTCTTCACCGTTTTCATCGTTTCAATCGCCCCTTCCCCATGCTCATAAACCATATATTTTTGCTTGCCAATTCCTACCCCGTGCTCTCCGGTACAAGTACCGTCTAGCTCAATCGCCTTTTGCACAACTCGGCTGTTGAATTCGTGCAGATCCGCATTTTTGGCCGCATCGTCTTTCGGGGCAAAAGTTGTGGTGTGCAAATTGCCATCACCCGCATGACCAAACAACGTTCCCTGAATATCCATCTCATCAAACAGCCCGTTGGTGTAAGCGGCCAGAACTGGAAACTCAGAAATGGGAACCGACACATCGGTAATCATGTAGTTGCTTTCGGGATACACGCTAAACAGAATTTCTCCCAGGGCGTGTCGCCCTTCCCACAGTCGATCTCGCTCATCACGGCCGGCACCCGCCTCAAAACGGACACTGCCGCATTCTTCGCAAATCTCCTCAACCAGTTCCAATTCAGCGTTGATTGATGCGGCCGTTGCCCCATGAAATTCCATCAACAAGGTTGGTTTTTCCGGCAGGTCTGTCACCCGCATGTTCATAAAGCGGATCGCTTCTGAATCGAGCAATTCGAGCGCGGCCGGCCCCACGCCTGAGCCGATTACCCCATAAACGGCATTGGCAGCTTCTTCGGTTGTTTCAAAGGTTGCCAGCACGGCCGAAAAATGCTCCGGTAACGGGCTCAGTTTTAGCGTTGCCTCGGTCACCAGCCCTAACGTCCCTTCAGAGCCAACAATCAGGTGGGTCAAATCATATCCGGCCGATTGTTTGATTGAGCGTGAGCCGGTGCGGATCACCTCACCGCTGGGCAAAACTACCTCAAGGGCTAAAACATTGTCTCGGGTTGCTCCATATTTAACCGTGCGCGTTCCGGCCGCATTGTTGGCCACCATCCCCCCTATGCTGGCGTTTGCCCCAGGATCAGGCGGGAAAAACAGCCCGTGACGAGCCAAGCTTTTATTCATGTCTTTGTAAAAGATGCCGGGCTGAACGGTGACTTGAAAATCCCCTTCATGCACTTTCAGGATTTTATTCATCCGGCCGAAGTTGATCACAATCCCACCTTTTACCGGAATCGAATTCCCCTCAAGGCTACTACCCGCTCCCCAGCCGGTGATGGCGACCTGATGGGCGGCCGCATATTTTACGATCTGGCTTACCTGCTCCGTGTTTTCGGGCCAAACCACCACGTCGGGCAGATGGCGCTCGTGGTCCGACTGATCTTTACCGTGGGTGTGGATGATCGACTCGGCCGATGAGGCGTGTTCCTCACCCACAATTTCTTGAATCGCTTTTAAAATTTCTTCTCTCATGATTCTGACTCTTCTTTTTGATTCGGAAACGTATACCGAAAGTCGCAGTGAGTGGCCCCTTCCATGAGTGTTTGGGTCCGTTGCAATTTCGCATCTGGATTAAACCCATCGATCAAGGCATAGTCACGATTGCACGAAAAAACCGCCCCCAGTTCTGGGATCCCCAAGGCTCGATACATTTCGGAATAGCGGCATCGATTGACATTAAAATGAAGCTCTTTTGCGTTGTTTTCAAGCACCTCGATCTGCAAGGCATCATCCTGAGTCCAATATTGCAACGACTCCATAAACGCCTTGCTATCTGATCCCCCCATCGCTTTGGCTAAATCAGCCCCTTGATCTTGAGCCACTTTGATGATTGTCTCTTTAACAACCTCGATCACTTCTTCGCGGCCAAAATGATCCCCCAAAGCATTGATAACAGGGGCCAAAATTCGAGCTTCAACTTCTCGGCGGGTTAGTACACCGATTCGTTGGGTTAGTGTGTCGGGCGGGATTTGCGGGGATTCAGACATAGTTTTTTGATTTTTTTTCAGTTGCTTAACTTGATAACGTATTGCGAGAACGTAATACGCAATACGTTCTACGTACTTTGTTCCACGACATACGCATTATACCGATTTTAGAAAAAACAGAACATTGGTAATTGACGGGCTAAAACGGATAATTGTGCTCATGCGAACACTATTTGAAGCGTTGATTTTTGATCAGTTTTTGGGCGATCCGCCCAACGAATATCATCCTACCGCATGGATGGGGAGCGCCATCGGCCGTCTAAAAAAAGAAGCCCCTGAGGGAAACGATCAGTCCCGTTTGGGATATGGAGCGGTCATTGTGCTGGGTGGCGCGGCCGTTGTGTTTCTGCTGGGGCAGTTTATTCAGCGCATCACCCGTACTCTTCCGTTTGGATTAGGGTATTCAATCGATGGCTGGCTGTTAAAAACAACGTTTTCGCTGGGTGGGCTGCTAGGTGCGGCCGATGAAGTTAAACGAGCCCTAGAAGCAGGTGATTTAACCGAAGCACGTCGGTTAGTTAGCTGGCATTTGGTCAGCCGGGACACATCCAATCTAAACGAGAGCCAGGTGAGCGCTGCGACGATTGAATCAGTTGCGGAAAATCTATCTGACGGGGTGGTCGCACCGCTGTTTTACTACGCAATCGGCGGCCTGCCCTTGGCGCTGGCCTACCGCTGGGTTAACACGTGTGATTCGATGCTGGGGTATCGTGACGAAGAGCATGAGTGGCTGGGGAAAGTTCCGGCCCAGTTTGATGATTTGGTCAATCTTGTTCCGGCCCGCCTCACGGCCCAAGCGCTACTTGTCGCCGGTGACAATCTGTTTGAGTCTGACCAACCACGCGACCCGGCTGACATGCCGCCCCAGGCGATTTACGAGCGGGATTCAGGCACAACAGAGTCCCCAAATGCGGGCCACCCGATGAGTGCGGCGGCCGGAGTTTTGGGTGTGGAGCTAGAAAAAGTTGAGCATTACAACTTGGGTGCAGGTCAGCGTAAACCAGAGGTAAGCGACATCGGCCGGATGCTAGAGTTGGCTCAATCGGCCATGATCATCATCACGGCTGGACTGTTTATCGTCAAAGCTATCACCTCTGGTTATCAGGCAATCATGAAATTTAGGCGGCGGTTTTGTGAATAATAGGGCAGTAGAAATCAGGCTTGAGCCCAACCCGATTGGGCTTGCTCAACAACTCACCTTTATCTATGCCGAAGCCTTCAAACCCCATCCATACAACAAAACACCGGCCGAGTCCCAAGCGTTTGCAACCGGGCTTAACAGCATGGTCACGCGGCAAGATTTTGAGCTGTATGTGGCGTGGGATGGCAACCTACCGGTTGGTTTTGCCTACGGCTATCACTTGATTCCCGATTACGGCTGGCACCGCGTGCTGGGCCCTCCATTGGAAAAAGCCGGACACGGGGACTGGCTTAACGATGCTTACTGTTTGGCCGAAATGGCTCTGGTCCCCAGCCATTGGGGGCGCGGAATCGGTGGGCAACTCCATGACAAATTGTTTGAGGGAAAAAATTATCGTCATTTCTTGCTGTCAACCATGCAAGACGACACGACAAATGGGTATAAGCTGTATTTAAATCGGGGCTGGGTTAATTTGCTGGAGCATTACTGGGTATCCCACGTTGACCGCGCGTATCGGGTGATGGGACGCTCACCTGTCGAGACTGTCTAGCCAAAGCTTGAATTCAGTCGCAATCACCCCGGCCGCCGCTGAGTTTAAATGGGCGCAATCGGTTTGAGCCACATACCCACGGCTGGCTGAAATCTGATCCCAAGATTGAAAGAAAAAGTGATAGCGGACAATGGCCCAGCGTATTTGCGTGCGATACGCGGCAAAATCGGCCGGTGAACAGCTTTGCACCACCGCTCGGTTGTTACTCTGCACAAACTCGGTCATTTTTTGATGGATGGGGAGCACCGGCAGGTCAAATTTTTCGGCCGTTTCGATCACAATCTGGCTGTAGTTACGAAAGGCCGCAACTTCCGGACTTTCAACATCCTCTCCAAACATCGTTAGCGTAAACAAAACAAGCTCAGCATCAGTTTCTGTCTGCAACGTTGTCACAATTGCTTCCAAGTTCTCGCGATACCAATCTGCATCTGGAGTTTGAGGGAGCTGTTTGTTCTCGACAAAACGTTCGGCCCACACCGGAGAAAACGAGGCCAAGGCATCGTTCCCGCCGATAAAAATCGCCACAATGTCGGGATCACATCCCACCACTTCATCGATTTTTTGTAGTGCATTCCAAGCTAAATCCCCGTTCCACCCTTGATTGATAAAGGTGTAGGATTCTCCCAATTCCGCCTGCATATCCTTTAACCAGCTGTGGCTCATTGTGCCGTGTGTCAAACTATCCCCCAGAACAACAACCCGGGTTTTGCCATTTGGGATAACACCATCGCGACAATAAGCAAAAGAGTAAGGGCCGCCGGGCTGTCGATGGCTCCGCCATGAAACAAAAACATAGCTGGCCCCTACAAGACCAATAATGCCAAAAATAATTATCGTGATCCAAATCGATTTCATATGATGATGATAAACCATATTGCTCAGTTTTGGTCAACCAAGAAAATAGATCAATAGGTTATTTTGTTCAACATGAGGTTTGGTGCATAATCGCACAATCACATCTCAAAACGAAAGGAGAAATGCTATGTCATTTGACTTTGACAAAATTGTAGACAGAGAAAATACCGGAAGCGTAAAGCACAAAACAATCAAAAAAGATGGAATCTATAGCCAGACAGATTTGGCCGATGCGAAGTATGGTGAAGATCGTGTGCTACAGCTCTGGGTTGCCGACATGGATTTTCCGGTGGCACAGCCGATTTTGGATGCGCTCCATTCAAAAGTTGATGAAACGATTTTTGGCTACTACACCCCGGAACAGAGCTTTTTTGACTCTGTTGTAGATTGGTGCGGCCGTCGCTACAACTGGGAGATTGACAAAGATTGGATCAAACTGAGCCCGGGTGTTGTTCCGGCCCTGTACATCATGATGCCGCAGTACACAAAACCGGGTGACAAGGTGATCGTGCAACGGCCGATCTATCCTCCGTTTGAAGGGAGTGTTAAAGCGGCCGGGTGCGAAGTCACCTCAAACGATCTCGTTTACAACAAAGAAACAAATCGGTACGAGATGGATTTTGACGATTTGGAAGCCAAAGCGTCTGATCCAGACTGTACAGCCGCTATTTTGTGCAGTCCGCATAATCCGGTCGGCCGAGTTTGGACCCGCGAAGAGCTAACCCGTTTCGCCGAGATTTGTATGCGCAACAACGTCCTGATCATCAGCGATGAAATTCACTGCGACCTTATTTACGACGGACACAAATTTATTGCCATGGCCAGTCTTTCTGAAGAGATCGCGGACAAAACGATCACCTGCATGGCATCAAGCAAGACGTTTAACTTGGCGGCCTTAAAATGTTCGCAAATCATCATTTCGAATGAAGAATTACGCCAAAAATTTACCGACGCCATCGCCAATCTGGGTCTCTACGGCATCAACGGGTTTGGCCCAATCGCCACCGAGGCCGCTTACAACCATGGTGAAGAATGGCTCGATGCCGTTCTAAAATACGTTCAGGAAAATTATCTGTTTGTAAAAGATTACTTTGCAGAACATCTGCCACAAGTGAACATTGTCCAACCAGAAGGCACCTATTTGCTCTGGGTCGATTTTAGCGGGTTGGGGTTGGCTCAAACAGATTTGGTTGACAAACTTTTAGGTGATGCAAAGGTTCATTTTAATGATGGGGTTTCGTTTGGCGAGGCTACCGGTGAAGGGTTCATGCGGATTAATATCGCCAGTCCGCGGCCGTTATTGAAAAAAGCTCTTGATCGAATTATTCGGGTTTTAGCTTAAAGCCGACTCTCGATTTAAACACTAAAAAGGGGCGCTATCGATACAAAATGTCGATAGCGCCCCTTTT
>JAHDGV010000337.1 GCA_020631655.1 Chloroflexota bacterium
AGCCGTTTATAGCATCTGTGGAACGTTACGACGAGCGGCTGTAATAAGTTTTACTCCGGTAAAAGAACAAACTTGCGAGCCAATTCTTGTTGCCCCTCGGCCGATTGTAGCCACCCGATAAGCTGGCGCAGCTCTCCCTGTGGCTCGGCCGCTGTAGCGATGTAGATGGGTACTGTGAGTGGATATTGCTGGCTTTGCACCGTGTTTGATTGGGGCAAAAACCCATCAACGCTGAGCGGCTGCACCCCGGCCGCAGGATCAAACAGTGACGTGGGTAAGTAGCCGATGGCCCCTTCGGTTTGGGCAACGTAGGTCTGCATTTCTGTTGGATTGGGGGCCACAAACGCTTCGGCTGCCAGAGATCGGTTTTCTAAAATTCGGTCGTTCAGTAAATCGTGCAAACCTGACTGGGTATCAAGCACAACGATTTGGGTCGAGTTGGGAGTACCACCTACGGCTGACCAATCCTTTAATCCTGCGGTAAACAGCTGTTGCAACTGCGGCCGGTTAAGCCCCGCGACCCCCACGTTAGGATGGGTGATGATCGTCAGGCTGTCCAAGGCGATGGGCAAAGACCAGAGCATTGCGGCGGCCGGTTTTTGGTAGACAAACGCACCGTTGAGCTCGCCCGCTTCAACCTGTGCCAGCAAGTCGTCTCTGGCCCCTGAAACAAAAACTAGCTGATCAGCTGGCTCTTGATTGAGTTCAGCCGAGGACAAAATCAGTTCTAGGGCGGTTAGGCTCGACTCAATCCCGATAAAAATAAGCTCCCCAGCAACAGCGGTGGGGACCGGCTGAGGGTCAGGCGGGGGGGATTGTTCAATGCAACCACTAATGGCAAACAGAACTAGGATGAGGGTGAGCATCCAGCAAGATCGAATGGTGATCAATCTTGCCCCCTCACCCCCAGACGAGCCAAAATCGGGTTGGTAAATCGAGCCAGTTCACGCACACCAAGCAGGTGACTGACACCGAAGTAGACAACGGCTCCAACACCCCCCGCTATCGGGATGAGCAACCATGGGGAGATATCGACCAAAAGCATTAAGATGCCCCAAACGGCCGTTGTCATAATTAGCGTGGCCAGCCCCATCCGCCACAGCCCGTCTAACAGGTCCCGGCCGTTTAGCCCACCGATCCGATTTTGGAGCATCAGGATCAATACGCTCGTTTCAATCCAGTTAGATAGGGAGAAGCCGAGCGCAATACCGGCCGCGGGTTCCCATCCGGCCGCTGGAAAAACCTGAAAAACAAACCAGCGGCTCATCAGATACATCAGGATGAGTTGTGCCATGCCCGCAATCACAGGAGTCCACGTATCCTGCATCGAGTAAAACGCCCGTGTCACAACTTCTAATCCGGCTAGAGGCAGGATGGCGAAGGCGTAGAGCAACAGAATCACCGCAACCAGTCGGGTGTCACTGGAGGTAAACTCGCCCCGTTCAAGCAAAATGCGCACAATCGGGATGCGGAGCAAAACCAGGCCCAGCGTGATCGGTAACCCCAAAAATAGGATTGAGCGGAGGGCCGTGTTCAGCACCCTCTGCATTTCGGCCGTTTTGCCCTCGGCCGCCATGGCAGATAAGGTCGGGAACGAAACAACGCCAACCGATTGCCCCAACAAGCTGTAGGGGACCAGCATAATCTGATTGGCGTAGCGTAGCCCGACTACGGCCGCATCGACCAAGGTGCGGGCTAAGTTGGGGACAAGAAAAATGTTTAAGTAGCTAAACGACAGGCCGATAACACGCGGCCCCATTAAGGTTAAAACCTGCCGAACACCGCCGTCGTTGGTTCTAAAAATCGGCCGGTATTTGACCCCGTTCTGGAACAAAAACGGAACTTGCACCAGTGCGTGCATGGCTGAACCAGCCACAGCGCCCCAAGCCACCGCGAAAATATTGGGAGCGAATAACACTGTCCCTAAAATAATGCCGAGGTTGTACATGACTCCGGCTAAAGCAGGAGCAAAGAAATGTTGCTTGGCATTGAGCAGGGCCATAAACACACTGCTTGCCCCAAAAATGATGATCGACAGGAGCATGATGCGGGTCATGGGGACCGCAAGGGCCAGTAGCTCTAGGGCGTTTGGCTTGCTCATGTCGATGTAGAAAACACGAATAATCGGTTCGGCAAAGATGGCGCCCACAATGGCCAAGATGGTCATCAGGATCAGAATGAAGTTAAGCACGGCCGAGAACAGGTTCCAACCCCCTTCATCGTCATTGTTGACCAAATATCCTGAAAAGGTGGGGATAAAGGCTGAACCCAGTGCGCCACCCGCAACGACGCCGAAGATTAGGTCGGGCAGGCTGAGGGCCAGTTGAAAGGCGGTGTTTTCGATGCCGGTTCCATAGGCCGCACTCATCGCCGCTGTTTTTAGCAGGCCAAACAGTCTGGTTAACAGAAAGAAAATGGCCACGACACCGGCCGCGCGAAATAGGCGATTCCCTGTGTTCTTCGCTTCGCTCATGAGGGGAGAAGAGAGATCAGAGAAGAGAGATTAGAGAGGAGAGATATTTCTTCTCGTCTCTTTTCTCTTCCCTCTCATCTGTTATTGGTAGATGATGACCGACGGTTGTGGTGACAGACTCATCACATCGGCCGGGGTCATCAGCGGTACGTCCCAATCGTAAAATAGTTTAAATCCGCCGTATTCAAAACCGGGTTCGGCCGCATACTGATTGTAGTCCACAATCTTAGTTCCGGGGATTCCAAAGCCGTCTGCATCGATTACTAGCTCCACAAACGGGAAGTTCTGGATTTGCTCTTTGTTGGTGATCATGCTGTCTTCAAACTGGTGAATGATCAGCACTTTGTTCATACCGATCTCAGCACCAACCCCATTCAACCTGGCCTGTATCCAATTGATCTGTTCGGCCGTCATTGAGCCCAGCGTTTCACCCGGTACACCACCGTTGTTCATAATAAATTCGGGGTCAACGGCCAAATGCACATGCGGATCATACATCAAGCCCCACAAGCGCTCGAACTCATCTTCGATACTGGCATGGCCAGGTTGGATGTCCAAAATAACCGCAAATCCTTGCTCTTTGGCGGCCGCCAACCATGCTTGAATGATTCCCCAGTCTAACCAGTGGTTATAGTCACCATCTGGCCCTTCAAAATTGTCTGCCACTGTGGTGATGATGTGATACGTCGGGATGATGAATTTGCCGCCTTGAACATGGGCCTCGTAGTCACGACGCAGGTTGCGTAAAGCCCCATCGGTGTAGTAACGGGGCACTGCACCTAAAATGCCCAAGCTGGGTCCTTGGGGTGATCCATAATAGGTCACCATCGTAAATTGGTTTAGATAGGATTGGGGTGCTCCCGGCACTAGATTTAGCTCTGGTAGCGGGATGGGTGGAGGGGGGATAGGGGTGTCTGTTGCTTCGGGCGTTGCGGTTGGGGTAGCTGTCGGGGTATTTGTAGCCGTGGGTGTAAATGTTGGGGTGAACGGGCTAGTTGGTGATGCGGTGATGGTGGGCAACGCTGTGGGCAAATTGGGTTCCGACAAGATAGGGGCCGGTGTTGCTGTCTCTGGTATAGGAAGCGGAGCAGATAGCTCGGTAGGCTCTATAGAGGGGGCGACGGCGATTTCTTCGGCCGGTGGCTGTGGTCCGCTACAAGCGATGACAACGGCTATCGGCAACATAAAAAAAACAAATTTTAGCTTATCCACATTCCTTTTCCTATTGCATTGCACCTAGTTTTGATCCCACGAAGGGAACGATGAGCAGGGTGAAAAATCAGCTTTAGTGGCAAGCTGTTTATCAATCAGACTCTGGTAATCAAAGAACTAGACACGCACAGTTTCTCCAACTTCATCACATCGATCATTAGAACCGATGGCCCCGCCATGCCGTGTGGAAGCTGTGGATTGAACCTGCATACGCAGGTGGGAATATTCTCAAGCAGACATCTGCCTCGCCGTAGCTACTACATATCACGCTTGCATGTCAATTCCCCTTAAAAAAAAGCGTTGGCTCAAGACATGAAACCATCACAAACACGGTAGGGTGGCGAAAATGGTAGCACAGCCAAAATCCGGTTGCAATAACCCTTCAATAACTTTAACGAGAGGTCTATTTTTCCAACCAAATTTCTCCATGATCAAATGACAAAAAGATGGGTAGAGAAAGCTGTGGAAACGATATGGATACGTTTAAAGAATAATCTTCTGATAAATATACAAACAAGGTCGCATACGACTAAAACAAACAGGAGAGTAAATTTATTATGGAAGGCACAGTAGGTGAAATCAGATTATTTGCAGGGAATTTTGCACCGAGAGGGTGGGCGTTTTGCCACGGGCAGGAAATGAAAGTGACTGATAATCAATCGCTCTATTCGGTTCTTGGCACATATTTTGGTGGAGACGGCCGGACCACGTTCAAACTGCCAGACCTTCGCGGCCGGGTTCCGATTGGAGTAGGGACTGGTCCCGGACCTGACTTATTAGCTCCTGGTTTAAACGAAGTGCGATTAGGGGCTAAGCTAGGGCAGGAAAAAGTGACGGCCGGAACTGTTTCAGTTCAATCACACGTTCCTGACGGTGCGACAGCAACAACGACCAACTGTGCTCCCGGTGGCCAAGAGGTTTCGAACCAACAGCCGTCGTTGGGGTTGAACTATATCATTTGCATTTTTGGAGATTTCCCCAGCCAAAATTAAGTAAGAAACTCGCCGTGCGTGCTTTTTTGAGAAAGACTTCGGACGTTTTGAACTCGCTCATTCAGTTTTTACTTGAAAAATTGAAACTTCCGGAGTCTATTTGTGCGCAATAGCAGTCGAAAAGTTTAATTTGATCAGTAAATCTATTAGGAACTCCCGCAAAATTTGCGGGAGTTTTTGTTTTTAAAAGAGGAGTATTGAGATGAAAACAGAGTTGAAACGTTCAAAATTGGTTATGAAATCAAAAAATGTGCATTTTTTTGAGCCTGTTAAGAAAGAATGTTAGAAAGAAAATTTATCATTCTTTAACAGTCTACGCTGGGAAAATATCACGGCCAGATCAGCAGAGCTGAGAGCTTATCGATTTGGAATCGACGCACTTCATCACTTTAAACCCGCGAACAACAAAAAATACACTTGTTAGTAATGGAGCACTAAGGCAATCAAAAGCTATGCCGGGCATTGGGGAATTGTAGGGGTGAACCAAGCCAATTTTGTGTCAAAAATCAGATTTTTTCTGAGCTATAACCTATGAATCTCAACTAAAAAATTAGTTGAATTAAACAACGCCGACCCAGCCCTCCACCCTTGCCTATCGGCCGCTGTTCAGGAGTAATGTTCATGTTCACTAAATTTTCCCGAGTGTCATCGCTAATGACTATATTGACTTTGGGCCTGCTACTCGTAAATTTCAATACAGTTTCGATTGTCTTCGGCGCACCTTCGCAGGTGACCCAGCTTGGTTCACCTGCATCACAATATGGGACCAGTACGACATTGGCGAACTTTACTGTTCCCGCTGGATCAAACAGACTGTTGGTCGTTGTCGCGAGTGATACAGCGGCAACCGATATCACCGGGGTTACATTTGATAGCCAATCGATGACTGAGGTCGTACAACACGATGATTCTCTCGCTGTTGATTCGATTTATGTTTTACCATTAGGGAATGCTGGTTCAGCTACAACGGGTGATATTGTTATGGCCAGCGGCAGTGGTGCTGATGATGAAAAATTTATTGCGGCCGTAGTTTACGAAAATGTTGATCAAGCAGATCCTACAGATGGCGAGGTTTTCTCGAATTTTAACAGCGGCTCCAGCCTGAATGTAACAAGCGAAGATGGGGATCTTGTGTTTGATGTTTTCGATACATTTAGATTGTCGGGCGGAGCTGCTACAACCACCCCCGGAGCAGGGCAATCGCAAATTCATGATGAATCTGGGACAGTAGATTCAGGCGGCTTTGCCCATTATGGCACCAGCACCAAAGATGGGGC
>JAHDGV010000338.1 GCA_020631655.1 Chloroflexota bacterium
GATTGGTGTAGCCGTCTTCACCCGGCCGGCCGACATGATACATGATGCCGTCTTTCCGCTTGGCCCGTGATTCCCGCATTTTTTCAGCGATTTCTTCAAGCGCTTGATCCCAGCTAATCCGTTGCCATTTCCCTTCGCCACGTTCACCGACCCGTTTTAGCGGGTACAAGATGCGTTCAGGGTCATAGACTTGATTGTGGGTAGCTGGCCCTTTGGCGCAGTTCCGGCCGCGACTGCCGGGGTGAACCGGGTTCCCTTCGAACTTTTTGATTTCGAGTGTTTCGCGGTCAACATAAGCCAGCAGGCCGCAGGCGCTTTCGCAATTAAAACAGACGGTGGGGACAAGCATGTAGCGGCGGGCCACTTTCTTGGGCCACGCTTTGCCGTCAAATTCGGTCCAATCGTCCCAATATTCACTTGGTGGATATTGAGATAAGCGGCCGTCTGGATGCTCGACCTTGGTCATTTTCACATCGGCCGGATCATATTCTGCAAACAGGGGCATATCTGTGCCCGCAACGTTGGTTATCCCTTTACCGGTCCCGCTCTCCCGTTTGGGTGGCAGGTCGATGTGGAGCATGGTTTTGAGGAATGAAGTAAGTGATTTTGTCATGGTGTGCGCGTAGGGGTCGAAGGGGGCGGAACCACCTTGGTTCCTTCGAGCGGGCTTTGCGCCCGCCCCCTTCGACCCCTACAGGTGAAATCAGCTGTTGGGTATTTCTTGAGGTGCCATTACAAAGGCATATTCAAACATGTATAGGCCAAAGATGGCGCAGAGCGCACCAACGGCCGCAAAGATCGATGTACCACCGATCAGGTCGGCTAGGGCAAACAGCAGGGCGGCACCGTGGCCGATAATCATGCTGTGTAGCCAGAAATGGTTGCGATATTTTCCATGGCTGATCATGTGGGCGGCCGAAGCGGCCACTTCGCTGGCGTGTGGGATACCAAACTCACCGGCCAAGGTGATGAACGTGTCAACCACAATCGAGCTGATGAAAGCGATGAGCGAGAAGCGTGCAAACGCCTCATCCATGCCCACAATTGCGTTGAGCAGGAGGATCATCCCGCTACCGGCCATAATCGCTTGCACAACCAAGTGGAATGGCAACAGTGGCGATTGCCACAAATCGCGCCCTTCAGCTTGGGCAAACAAAAACGCGGTGTAGATGGCGGCCATCAGGGCAAACCCGGCCCCGATCCACAAAATAATTTTCTCGAAGATGCCGCCGAAGTTGAACCAGCCCAGATTTGCACCGGTCATCCCCAACCACCATAGCCCACCAATTACGGTGAAGCCGATAAGCACAACGGCCCCACGGGTGAGCCAACTGCGCCACTGCGGCCGGAAAAGAATGTACAAGAAGCGTTCCGGCCGTTCGAGGTCATAAACCAACAGGCCGGTCGTTAGGCCGATAAAGAGCAAAGAGGTGAATCCCAACAAAGATTGGGTGCCAAGCGAAATTGAGTGATCAGTTGCAACCAATCCTGTAAAAAATGCCAGAAGCATAAAAATGCCAGAACCGATCCCTTTGGTGACCAGATAGGCTGGTACAGGCCAGTGCCACGGAATTTTATGCTGTTGGTTGTAAGCCACTTGCACCATGTGCTCGGCCATCGTCCCTTCGCCAAATGCGATTGGCCCTGCATAGGGCTGGCCCTGTGGTTGTGCCGCCCGCATTGCGGTGCCATTTGAATGAGACACGCTGATTGGCTGATCCATTTTGACTTGGTGGCTATTCACTCCGTTGATGGGAATATCAAGCGGGATTGAGTCAGCCCACATATAGCTTTCTGGGGTTCGCTCAGTAGCTGTGGGATGCATAACCACGTCGTTCCCTTCGATGTAGAAGAGTTTCGGTGCTGTACCCTGCTCAGGCTTACGGACCGTCACATCTTGGCGGGCCAACAGGTTGGCAATTTCGCTCGATGGATCGTTCATGTCCCCAGCGATAATCGCATGTTCTGGGCAGACCACCACACACGCTGGGTCAAGGCCGATGTCGGTGCGATGGGCGCAGTAGTGGCATTTGGCGGCCGTGCCGTTATCTGGATCGATGTGGATCGCATCATACGGGCAGGCTTGCATACAGGCTTTACAGCCGATGCAAAATTCGTTGTCGAATTCAACAATGCCATCAGCCCGCTGGTACATCGCCTCGGTTGGGCAGATGCGGGTGCACGGTGGATTGGCGCAGTGATTACAGCGGGTTACTTGGAAGTGGCGACGGGTGTCTGGGTAGAGACCTGTTTCCACATATTTGACCCATGTGCGGCTGACTGAAAGCGGTACTTCGTTTTCAGACTTGCACGCTACGGAGCAGGCATGACAGCCGATACATTTTCGGTTGTCGATGACAAATCCGTAGTTCTTTTGCGGATGTTCGAGTTGAGTAACTTCTAAAGCCATAGGGTGATAGGAACGTATTAAGGTTTAAGTGAGAAGTTTAAAGTGGGACATCCACTTCACACTTCTTACTTAAAACTGGTTACTTTAAGATAAAAGACAAAGGTGCCGTTTTCCTCGTACTGGTCAAGCACTTCGTGCCCACACTGCCCGGCCCAAGCGGTAATACTGCTGGGCGCGTTCAGATCGTCTGCGACAATTTGTAACACACTTTCAGGGCGTAACTGACGCACCTGTTTGATCACAGCAAGCAACAGGTGAGGGCATCGCAGGCCGGAAAAATCAGAGGTGTGGGTAGCTGTTGGTGTGGTTTCCATAAAAAACAAAAAGACCTGCGAGGTTTCAAAAACCTCGCAGGTCTGAATATTACTATCTCAACGCCCGTTAACTGTCAGTTCACGAGGGGAAAATTTTGTCCTACTTATGGGGGACAGGGGCGTTTGAGCCCGATAGGTTTTTGACTATACTTTTTCTACGTTGTTGTTTGTGATTTTGTTTGCCCCGGTGCTAATTGCTGGGCTGGCCGTGTGGGACTCTCTCTCTCTAATTTATCTTCCATTGATTTTGATCTAGATTGGCTCAGTCCTAAAATCAAAATATTAACCGGGTGTTATTGTGTGCCAATAGGTTTTGTGGTGTCTGCTTTCCCTGATGCGTATGATCAAAATAGTTGACTTTACCTTGCTATTATTACCGTGATTTGTGGAACTTTGGGTTTTGCCTCCATCGTATTTGGACTAGCTGAACTTGTGCAAAACGAAGATTGAGCTTGCTACATTCGGATTTAACTACTCAGAAGCAACCCGATCGGCCGTTGCTCTTAGATATTCCGCAAAGTCCGGTTCGATTCCCGGCGGCACCCAATCTGTGTTACTGATCGGCTGGCCGGTGTGGGTGGCGGTTACCACGGCCGCGGCTAAGTAAGATCCTGCTACGCTTGCATGCTCCAAATCCTCTGAATACAACACCCGAAACCAACTCCCATCCGCATAGGGATCTCCGCCGCTTGCTAACACATCATTGTATACGGCTAAAAATGCATCTCCGGCATGTGCTCCTTTGCTGGGGACTCCTTTCCCGTTCAGGGCTTCCATCAATTCAAGATTAGCCTCTGCGATTTGGTTCTGCATCACAAAAAATTCTGGGTAGGGGTTATCCGGATCATCGGGATGAAAAGCATTCGCCCACGTTTCGAGCAAAATGACGTCAGACCCGTTGATGTGAGCCATCAAACCCAGCTCTTCAACCGCAAATAGGGAGTTTTGCCGCGACTCTTCGAATGTAGGGAGTCCGGGTAATTCAACTTGCTCTTGGAAAATGATCACGTCCCAATCTTTTTCGGCCAGCGATCCATCTTGTAAATAGGTTCGAATATTGGAGTTCGGATCAGATTCGTCATAATCGTCCCAATGGTCATAGAGTCGATAGCCACCAAAAGCCACTTTGTCCGTCTCGATCGTTTTTGCCCCCTGATATTGGGCCGTCATCAGCTCGCCCACCATCTTGTCTAAATTATTTTGATAGGTAAAGCTGTTCCCGATGATTAGAACTTTGATCGTGCTGGTGTCTGTGGTTGTTGAAAAGCCGGACATAAACAGATACAGACCACCGCCCAATAGAATCATGGTGAGGATGATGGCGGCCGGCAGGACAAATTTGTAGCGTGTTCGACTCATTTTTGAATATGGATCAGCCCTAGCCTTAGTCCCTCTACAACTGCTTGGGTTCGATTAGGCTGATCGAGTTTGGCAAATATCCGTTTAACGTAGGTGCGGACGGTTGTTTCGCTAATCATCAGTTGATCCGCAATTTCTTGGTAGGTGGCCGAGGTTGCCATTAGTTCCAAAACCTCTTGCTCTCGGTCGCTGAGGGATGCCTTTTGTTCCTGCTTGCTCGGCCGTCGGCTTTTCTCGATTAATGCCTGTGAGATTTCAGTGCCTAAAAAGCGACGTCCGGCCGCCACTTCACGGATGGCGTGGCACAGCACGGCCGGGCTAATGTTTTTATGAACAAACCCATCAACTCCATTGTCGAGCGCATCTAGAGCTGAATTTTCAACAGGGGCTCCGGTGAGTAGCAGGGTTTTGATCTGGGGATAGGTTTGTTTGATGTTGCGCGCCGTTTCAAGCCCATCCATGCGCGGCATCTTCCAGTCAAGTAAGACCAAGTCGGGCTCAAGCTCTTTGAGCATGAAAAGCAGTTCCGCTCCGTTCGAGGCATCGCCAAGCACTTCGATATCATTTTCGATGTTGAGGGCCAGTTTTAGCCCGTGTCTTACAACCTGATGGTCGTCTGCGATTAGGATCTTAATCATAACTTTGGCTTATTGCTATTGGCCGTTGGCTTTTGGCTCTTTTCGCCCTTAACCTTCATCCTTTATCCTTTTCATGACTGGCACATCAATTACCAGCGACATCCCATGTCCCGGCCGGCTAAAAAAGTCGCAGGTGCCGCCCAAGAGCTGGATGCGTTCTTGAATGCCCAAAATGCCAAAATGCTCGTCTCCCGGTTTGGGTCGCATCGCTTCAAGCGGTTCAAAGCCACGGCCGTTGTCGCGCACGATCAGACCCACACGTTCGTTTTGTACGTCTAGGCAGACACGCGCATCGCTAGCGGCCGCATGATGAACCGTGTTTGTGAGCGCCTCTTGGCAGATACGATAGAGCGTTCGATGCACTTCGGGAGAAACGGAGGAAAAGTCGCCGCGAATATCAAAATCGATGGCGAGATCAGCCGCTTGTAACACATCGAATAAATAGGATTGGATGTCTCGCTGAAAACGATCGGCCGTCATTTCAACCCACATGTCATGGATTGTCTGGCGGATTTCACCCCGCACACCTTCGGCCGTTTGTTTGATCCGTTCTAGCTCTGCAAAAATTTCGGCCGACTTTTCAGGTGGCATTTTTAGGCAGGCATCTAGCGAAAAAATCATGCCAAACAAGGACTGCGAAACGGTGTCGTGCATATCGATGGCGATTCGATTCCGCTCTTCTTCGATCGCCGTGGCCCGTGCGCGGCGCAATCGCATTTGCATGATGCCGAGCCGCACGGCCGTTTGCTCTAAGATTTCAGCCAGCACATTTTTGTTGGATGGGGTAGATTGATGCGGAAGTAGGATTACTCCAAGCGGATGTTGCCCCCAGATGAGTGGATGGATGTCGTAACGGCCGACTTGTGAATCCTCGGCCGTGGTTGACTCTGCTTGTAAAACGGCTAGCGCAACCGGGCCGCCAGCGGTGGATAGGGGAATGGCTTGATTGTGAGTTAAGGCACTGAGCGGCGCGTGTTGACTCGCCATCCAACCAAAAAGCAGTTGCTGGTCGGCTAGCACTTGGCCGATGATGGCCCAATCGACCCCCAACCCGTCGGTTAGGGTGCTAAGCACGCCGGTTGCCAATTCGTCGTACCCATCCGCCTGATTAAGCGATTTGGATAGATTTTGAAGCAAGCGTAGTTGGGTGAGTTCTGCTTTGAGCTGGTCCGTTTCGCTGGGTTCCATCCTATGATGATAAGCGTGGGCAAGGAGGAAAACAAA
>JAHDGV010000339.1 GCA_020631655.1 Chloroflexota bacterium
GATCGTTGCGACTCTTCGTAGGAATGTTTGAAGCCAATTAATAGGTAAGACGAGATGCTGGTCAGCTCCCAAAACACAAACAGCAGGATGATGTTGTCGGCCGTAACTACGCCCAACATCGCCAGCATAAAGAAGATGAGGATCGCAAAGAAGCGGCCGATTTTCGGATCCCCGTCCATGTATCCGCTGGCGTAAATCAGGATCAGCGCACCGATCCCCAGCACAAGCAGAGACATGAGCATGCTCAAGCCATCTATTCTAAATGAAAGTGTTGCGTTTAAGTCAGGAACCCAATCGAGGACCAGCTTTGGGTAATTTTGGCGGGCAACCTCTGGCACTTGCATGAATAGCCATACAACTGCTGATGCAGGCAGTAAAGAAAAAAGCCAGTACAAGTTACCGTTTGATTTAGCTTCTCCTGCCAATTTGATCCTTCTCCACCGTGATAAAAAAATTACTTCAAAAAACTTAAACTAAACAGGACTACTCTACGGCCATCTGCATTTATTGCAAATATTGGGTAGTTTCGCGTTTATTAATTTTTTGAAAACTCGGGTGGGATGTTTGTAGTATAAAAACAAACAATTTTTTGTCACGAAATGTAAGCAAACGTGAGATGGAACTTACCTAATTCTGATCACACTGGTCGGTTTGATCAGCCAAAATCACCCACTGTGGAAAAGGGCTCAAGAGTTCGGTCAAGTCGGCCGGAGTGCCAACCATTTGCCCGCGCACACTGCCGTTCATGGCAAAGATGCGGACATCTTGATATAGGGTGAATGCAGGGAGCTCCCGTTCATAAAATGTGCTAAAGGCTTTGTAAAACTGAGAGCGTAGCTCATCTTCCCAAGTTTGGCGTCCCGCCTCCAACGCTTCGCTGGATGAGCGATTGTTCCAGCGAGAAAAGTTTTGTCCGCGCACAATGGCTTCCTGTGACCAAAAGTCGTACAGGTCAGGATCGGCCGTTAAATTGACCTTCTGAACAGTCGCGTCAAAGCTACGATTGGTAATTGCTGCTTGATATTCGGCCGGAGACAGAACCTGAACATTGACCCCCACACCAGATGCTCGCCACTGCGACGCAATTGCATTTGCAACTTCAGCTTGATTGGATCGATTTTGGGTGATCATGTTGATCTCAAGGTTAACCCCTTCCTTCTGGAACAGCGTGCCCCCTTCTTCGGGAATCACCCAACCGGCTTCATTTAATAGAGCGGTTGCTTGATCCAGATCGGTTTTAACCAATCGGAGTTCAATATCATTCCGGAATCGACTGTTTAAATCCCACGGCCCCTCAACCAATAGCCCTTGCCCATCGCTCGATTGGTCAATCACAGTTTGACGGTCAAGCATCAGTCGCAACGCTTGGCGCACGGCCGGGTCTGAAATCAACTCCGTCTCTTCTCCATCCATCCTGAAAAATATCTGGGTTGATTGATCGGCCGGGCTGGAATAAACGTTTAGCTGGCCAAGCTCAAACGAGCCTAGCGTAGCAATGGAAGTGTTGGCCGGATAAATGGCTAAGTCGAGCTGATTACTGCGCAGATCCGTAGTCAGTGCATCGGTAGATGGGTAAAAGCGGACTTCAAGGTTTTGCACAAAACTACCCTGGATGGGTGACATGAAGACCAGTCCGTCAGCTTCCCAATTGTTTAAAACTTGGAATTGACCGCTACCAATCGGCCGAGATGCGAATTCTGATCCAAACAAATTTTGCGCCGTCAGCCCAACGTGAGCGGGCAACAGACCTATCGTAGCCGCCTCTAGAAAAGGTGAAAATGGGATGGGGAGGCTCATCTGAACGGTAGCATTGTCGATTACGGTAGTTGTCACAGTATTCCACGGGAAGTTGCCGGGAGTGTTGAATGTGCCACTGGCTAAAAGATTGGTGGTAAACGCCACGTCGGCCGCAGAAACAGGGGTCCCATCGTGCCAAACACCACCTTGGTCAAGGGTAAACACAATGCTCAACCCATCTTCTGAAATTTGCCACGACGCCAGGTCGGGAACCGGTCGGCCGTCAGGGGTGAAGCGGACCAATCCACGAAAGATTAGGCCCGAAAGGTCGTTTTCTAATTGGCTACGGGGGCTTTGGCTAAAAGGGAGCAGGCTCGCAGGTCGGCCGACAAATCCGGCCACAAGCGGCCGGTCATCAAACAAAATTTCGTCGCCACAGCTAAAGGAATCAGGTAAATCGTCGAGCACCGGCGGGGTTGGAATGGCGGTTGGGGCCGCAACAACCTCTCGCTGGCTCAAATGCCGGGAGCCGTAGGTAAGCACTCCGGCTACAAAAGCTAAACAAACGATGCCTAAAAATATCCTAAACTTCATAGCGCAAATCGGGGGTGTTTGGGACTTCCCAAACACCCCCGATTAAAAATTATATGGTTAAGTCGTTCTCAGTTTAAAATGACTTGGAAGGCTTCGGAAGAACGAAGTTCTTCGTGTAAGCGAAGCGACGCTTAGCCTACGGAGATAAACGTGATTAGTGTCCAGATGAAGAAGACGACTGAAAGCCAAATGGTCCAGTTGTGCAACACAACTTCTAGGCCACGTTTTGTACGGTAAGAAGTTCCGCTATCAGCACCACCCATCATAGCGCTCAAGTCGCTTCCTTTAGATTGGAGCAACACCAAAACAGTAATAATAATTGCTAAGATTAATTCGATTAGACCAACCCAAGTTGATGCACCTTGAAGAATTTCTAACATGTTAGTTCACCTTTTCAACAGGTATTTACCCGTGATTTTTTATAATATTTTGCAAAAGCAACCGCTGGATTATACCAGTTTGAGGCATGAACCGGAAATTTCTGAGAAACAATCTCACATGAAATTGGTATGGGGTGGAAATGATTAGAAAAAAGCCGTAAAATCCCTTATCGAAGTTTGTACATGGTTGACATAATCGTGATAATCGGTGCAGATTTTGACAAGCTTAAACCAATAATCCGGCAAAAACAGTGACATTTGTGCGTCAACAAACCTCGGAAGTTTCTTTCTGAGCTAGGTGCGACCTAGTTGAGAAAACCTTCGAGGTCCTTACCAAAGAAAGAGCACACAAATGCATATCCTTTAGCCGGTTGCAAGATTAGATTAGATCGAAACACTAGACCGATCTAACAACGTACGGAGATTAACATGGCACAAGCACCTGACGTGATAGGTGTTCGTTTTCAGAAACTGGGGAAAATGTACCACTTTGGCACAGGTGGGCATACTGAAATCGAACCGGGAGACTACGTTGTTATCCCAACAAAACGGGGAAAAAAGCTGGGGCAAGTCATCAGCTTTATCCAGCCGGAGGACGTTTTCCGGCCGAAATCGATTCGCCAGATCGAACGGAGCGCCAACCCGCGTGACATGATCATGAAGCAGGTTTGGCAAGAAAAAGAGCTAAATGCCCTAATTACCTGTCGCGAACAAGCCCACAAATTACGCATTAGAGACGTAAAGTTCGCCAAAGCCGAATACAACTTTGAAGGCAAATGGCTCACGATCCTCTACACCACCGAGGATAAAAACATCAATTTATCAACGCTAAAAAAGAATTTGGGCAAAGCCCTGCGGGTTCAAGTTGACCTTCAGGTGATTGGGCCGCGTGACTTGGCCAAAATTATTGGGGGATACGGTGCCTGTGGTAGCCCCCGCTGCTGCTCTACGTTTATTACAGAGTTCAGCCCGGTTTCGATCAAAATGGCAAAGGCTCAAGGGATTTCGCTTAGCCCAAGTGAAATCACCGGCGTTTGCGGCCGCTTGAAATGCTGTTTGGTTTACGAATACGAGCAGTATGTTGAAGCTCGGAAAAATATGCCAAAACGGGGCAAAACGGTTGGAACCCCAGAAGGGGACGGCGTGGTTAAAGACATCCGGCCGCTGAGCGAGGAAGTTGTCGTCAACGTCAACGGAAAATGGCACACATTCCGCCTTGAACAGCTTGAGCCGTTAGAAGAGCTCAAAGCGCTCAAAGATAAAGCGGAAGCCGGTTGCTCAAAACATGAAGGGGGCGGTTGCGACTGCGGAGCAAAATAAGTGCAAGGGTCGACGGGGTCGGGTTCAATTTGGCTCCAAAGAGACAAAGTAGTTCCGACCCCGTCGACCCCTACAAAATAATTCGGAGAAAAGAATGTTTACACCTGAACAAGCCTGGGATTTAGTCTGCGAACACGTACAAGATGAAGGATTGCGCCGCCACATGCAGTGTGTAGGGGTAGCGATGGGCCACTATGCTAAACAATTGGGACAAGATGAAAGATATTGGGAAGCGGTTGGCATCGTTCATGATTTTGACTGGGAGATTCATCCAAACCTAAACGAACACCCTGGCAAAGGGGCTGATATTCTGCGCGAACGGGGTGTTGACGAAGATACAATCCGTACCGTTCTATCCCACTACACTGAAGGGACTGGGGTTGAACGTGAAACCCCAATCGATTTTGCCCTGCTGGCCTGTGACGAAATCACCGGCCTATTGGTCGCCGCAACGCTGGTCCGGCCGTCGGGCGATATTCGCGAAATGAAAATCAAATCGGTCAAGAAAAAATGGAAAGATCGCCGCTTTGCTGGCGGTGTGGACCGTGATCACGTAGAAGAAGTAACGGCCGATTTCAGCAATGCTTGCTTCGATGGCAATCTTGAGCTGTGGCAACACATCGAAACCGTGATGGTGGCCATGCAGGAGCGGGCTGAAGATTTACAGCTCGCCGGCCGTGAGTAAGCCTTATCAGCTAATCAGCTTAATCAGCACACTCGCTTCGCTCGTTTTCAGTCAATCAGTAGCTGATTAGCCTGTGGCCAATAGCCAAAAGCTAACAGCTAACAGCCAAATATGTTCGACCTCGTATTTTCCGTACTCACCCAAAATGGTACGCCGGAAAACACGGCTTGGTTTTTTGCACTCATCAGCGGCCTAGTAGTTACCCTGATCATTTGTGCCTTTGCCCGCAATGTAACCGAGCGCATCCTTCACTTCATCGCAACCCGGTTTATTCAAAACAACGCCTTCGATTGGGACAACCATCTTGATGATGCTGGCGTCCTAAAAATGATCAGCCTTATCATCCCCCTGCTTATTTTTAGAGGGATGATCCCGTTTGCGTTTGATGAGAACTGGCCTGCTGGCACCGCATCGTTTGTGAATCAGTTGATCACTGTTTTACTGATTGTTGTGATCGCCGTTGCGGTTAACCGCATCATTAATGCGATGCGAGATTATGTCGCGACGCTTGAGTTCTCAAAAGAATTGCCCGTTGCCGCCTTTGCCCAGTTATTTAAGATCATTTTGCTTATCGCGGCCGTAATTTTGATTTACGCCGCGACCGTGGGTGAAAGCATCACGGCCGCATTGGCCGGTTTTGGCGCAGTCGCGGCCGTTCTCTCGTTTATTTATCAGGATGCATTGCGCGGGCTTGTGGCAGGTGTGCAACTGACTTGGAATGATTTGCTAGCGGTTGGGGACTGGATCGAGATGCCCAGCTTTAACGTGAGCGGTACGGTTACCGAGGTTGGGCTCACCACGGTCAAAATCCAAAACTTTGACTACTCGATGACGGCCGTGCCGACCAACGCGCTGATCTCAGACGCCCTGAAAAACTGGCGCGGCATGCAAGAGGCGGCCGGCCGACGCATGATCCGGTCTCTACTCATCGACACCACCAGCATCCAGTTTTGTGACGAAGAGATGCTGTCTAATCTAAAAACTCTGTCTCTAATCGAGCCGTACATTTCTGGCAAAGAGGCAGCGATTGCGGCCCACAACGGCCGGATTGGGGCCGACAAGAGCAATATCGCAAACGGCCGTCAGCAAACCAATATCGGCATTTTCCGCCAATATTTCTTGGCCTACTTGCGCCGTCATCCCAAAATTTTGAACGACATGACCTTAGTCGTGCGTCAGCTTGAGCCTACTCAACATGGAATGCCCATTCAGCTGTATGCATTTTG
>JAHDGV010000340.1 GCA_020631655.1 Chloroflexota bacterium
GCACCGTCATATGCATGACCGTGGAAACCTGAAGGAGGAGCGCCACCAAATTTAGCATCCCATTTAGCGAGCAAGTCGCCATATGGACCTTCTGGCACAACATATGGACCTGAAAGGTACATGCCGGCCGCAGGAGCGCCTGCATTTTCTGGGAAGCTGTCAACTAGAGCCGCATCAGCACCGAAGAGGATCGTGTCCTCAAGGCCTGAAACTTCAGTTGATTGAGCTACCATCAAAGGTGCTTCTGGTTCAAAGATTGGGAAATAAAGAACGTCTGGTGCGTTTGATGCGATCTCGGTCAAGATCGGACGCATGTCGGTGTCACCCACGTTTACCGCACCTTGGAAGGTCACTTCGCCACCCAATTCGATAAATACGTTAGCCATTACCGCTTGCAAGCCGTCAGCATATGGAGAACCATCATGCACGGTAGCTAGGGTACGAGCACCTAATTCGTTGTAAGCAAACTCAGCTGCAACACGGCCTTGGAACAAGTCGTTGTGCGCTGTACGGAAGTATCCTGGTTGCCATACACCACCAGCAGCTTGATCGTCGTCGGTCAAGGTTGGTGCGGTGTTTGAACTAGAGATCATGCTCAAGCCAGCTTCGCTGATAATTGGAAGCGCTGCGGTTGCCGCTGAAGAACAAGCGGTACCGATGATTCCGGCGATGCTGTCGTCAGCTGCGATTTTTTGAGCGGCTGATTGACCACCTTCGGCCGAACAGAGTGAGTCTTCACCGGTCAATTCGATTTCGTGACCGAGTAGTTCACCACCACGATCATCGATCGCGATTTCTACGCCACCTTTTTGGTCTTCACCCAAGAAGGCAACTGGACCAGAGGTTGGCAACATGTAAGCGATGATGATCGGGTCACCAGCGTCTACTTCAACACAGCCTAGAGCGTCTGAACATTCAAGTTCGTCCATCATCTCTTCAGCCATTTCTTCAGCTGCGTCTTCTACAACTTCGGCTGCGTCTTCAACGGCATCAGCAACTTCGCCGGCCGCATCGCTGACAGCATCAGCTGCATCTTCAACTGCTTCTGGGCCACCACAAGCGGCGAGCAAAAGCAAAAATGCCATCAAAATGGCTAGGGTATATTTTTTCATGTTCTTCTCCTTAAAAAATGAAAAGTAGTGACAGTCATATCTTAATCTGTCTCAAACATCGATTGTTTTATAGGTCAATCGAAAACACCTGTTCCAACAAAAAAAATTAAACACGCAACGGATAGTCTGTTTGACTTCCACATGAACGTCGAACAACCAACGTACCGTTTAGCATGACCGACTCGGCCGGTTTCCCATTGATCTGATCCAGCAGCTTTTCGACCAGCAAACTTGCCACTTTATCTTTTAAACGTTGGCTGATTGATGTGAGCGCCGGGCTCACAAAATTGCAAAGATCGATGTTATCAAAGCCAACAATTGCGACGTCTTCAGGCAGTTTTTTGCCCGCATTGCGCAGCGCCTGCATGACAGAAATTGCGACAACATCACTAGTCGCCACAAAAATAGCGTCTAGATCTGGGGCGGTGCACAGTAATTGCTGTACTGCGGCATATCCCGATTGCCCAGAATCAGTGGATGTCCCCACTAAATTTTGATCGTATGCCAATCCAAGCTCTTCCAAGGCTTGTTTATACCCTTGAAAACGAGCATATGATTCTGCATTAGGGTCTTCTCGATTATCAGAAACAATGGCAATACGCTTCCTCCCCAATTTGGCCAGATGGTGAACGGCCATGCTGGCACTGGCTCTATTATCAATACCGACGGAACAATAGGTTTGATTATCTAAGATTGGCCCTAAAATAACAAAAGGGATCCCTGTTTCCACTAATCTTTCTAATTTGGAGGGGTCGTTGTCTCCCCGGCCTAAAATAATCGCCCCTTCAGCAATTCCCGCATGCACATATCGATCATCAATCTGCTCGCTAATGCCATCCATTTGCGACAACAGCAAATCATATCCAATTTCACGCAGCTTTGAGCCGATGGTTCCGATAATTTTGAAGATATAGGGGTTCCCTAATACTTCCTCTTCGGCATAGTTGAAGGGAAGGACCAAAACGATCACGTTGTTTTTCTTGAGACGTAGGTTGCGTGCCCCCAGATGCGGCCGATACGAGTGCTCCTTCGCCACGGACTGAACTCGCTCAATCGTTTCTTTGCTGATCAACGGGCTGTTTCTTAATGCCCTTGATGCTGTAGATGCGGACACCCCCGCCTCGCGGGCAAGGTCAGCCATTGTTTGAATTTTTTTCTTAGGCGCTTTAAATTCCATTCGCTCGGACTATGGGTCGTGTGGGATACCGAAAAAGTGGCGGGTCATGCCTGTGCAATCGATTGCATTGCGCATTTACAAATTTATCTGACTTTAAAAAGAAGTCAAATTTTTTCAGCTTTCATCAAAATTTAGGGAGAAAGTCCTACCGAAACGATTCGATCTAAACCTGACTGTCACCTCCCTTCTACCCCAAAATTTATAGCCCCCAAATCCCAAAATAACGATTAGAGTACCAAGGGCTTACTAATGTCACATTCCCCACAAAGAGCTAAGAAAATGCATTTTTTAGTCGTGGAGTCCTATTGAAGAAAAGCTGACCGATATGCGATGCTAGCAGGTGTCCGAAACGATTCGGAAACCAAAATCAGGTTCCACTCAGGCTGTCTCAATGGGTGAAACAGCTTTTAACGTTACCGTGAATGATGGTATTTAAACTCATTCATTTGTAGCAAAAAGCCCCATGTGTTTGCGTGTGTCCCGCACACCAGACCCACCACACCAAATCGAGTCCTTTGCACTATGAATGATGTTATTCAAAATGAATTAAGTCTTTTAAACGAAGCTGAAGAAAAGCCCCGACAGACAAAAATTCTGTATATCGAAGATAACTTAGCAAACCAAAAGCTAGTAGAGCGTGTACTTTCACGGCACAACTATGATCTCTCAATCGCATCTGATGGCGTTACAGGCATTAATATGGCGATGGAGCAAGAAGTTGATCTCATCCTGATGGATATCAATCTGCCAGATATGGATGGGAAAGACATTACCGCTTTTCTAAAGTCAAAGCCCAAACATGCTAAAACCCCCATCATCGCTCTAACGGCCGATGCCTCGGCCGCCAATCGTGACCGGTCGCTAGCAGTTGGGTGCGATGGCTTTATCACTAAACCGATTGATATCGCCTCTTTTCCCAACCAAGTCGCGGAATATTTAGGTGGGCAAAAAGATGAGCTAGCTCTAGAAGATCAAAAAGAAACCCTAAAAACATATGTAGGCGAGCTAGTAGGCAACCTCGAAGCCAAAGTTAAAGAGCTTGAGATGGCCAATCAGAAGCTCAAAAAGCTAGACTCTGCCAAAAGTGATTTTATTCAGCTCGTTTCGCATGAGCTCAGAACCCCTTTAACCATTTTAAATGGATACTACATGTTAATGAGTAACATGAAGCTGCTTGACCCTGATGAGCAAAAGAAAATCACAGATATTTCGGCCGGTTTTGGTAAGGGAATTACCCGTCTTTCAGATGTTATTCAAGATGTATTAAGCGTATCAAAAATTACCGCTTCATCTTTAAGTTTGTCTAAAGGGCCCATTCGATTAGCGGACTCCATCACACAAGTGGTTCGTGGCATCGAGAAATCAATCATTCAACGGAATATTTCGATTGCCGTTGAAGATTTGACCCATCTGCCAATCATTCAGGCGGACGGCAAGCAGTTGAGCCTCGCATTCAAAAACATTATCGGGAACAGTGTTAAATACACCCCTGATGGCGGTTCTATTCGGATTTATCCACTCACGATGAAAGGGACACTTACCATCGCCTTTCAAGATCGTGGCTTGGGCGTGCCGCTAAACGAACAGCATGCGATTTTTGAACCGTTTTACCGGCTAGAAAATATCGACAATCACTCGACATCGAAAACGCAATTTTTGGGTGGTGGTTTAGGATTAGGTTTGCCCATCGCAAAAGGTATTATCGAAGCGCACAACGGCCGCATCTGGGTCGAAAGCCCCGGCCGTGATGAAAACAATCTGCCTGGCAGCACATTTTTTGTCCTGCTCCCAACTGGATAATCTAGCCCAAATCCCCTTAGAAACCCATAACTGGATAAAGCACCGTGTAAACTGAAGTCAACATATTCAGTTTACACGGTGCTTTTTTGCTTTTGATCCTTATACCAGACTAAAGGTTCACGGCAACCATACAGATTCTGGTATAGATCATGGTAAAATCGGCCGAAAGCTATCCTGGCAAGATACAATTTGATCCAGCCTTGTCAGGCTTAAAAACCCCTCCCCACTTGAACTGAGTACAAAGAATAATCGTTTAATAACGTTTCTTTTATCTTACTCGAGTAAAAATATGCCAATAGACAGCTAGACTGTAAGTTGCTTAACAAATAATGATCCCAGAGAAGAATTCAAAAAAATAGCCTGAAGCCTTTCTCTACACACTCATAACCAATCTTTCCAAAATTTGAATTGCTAACAAAGATGATGAGCCTACACTCCAATCGCCCAACTTCTTAAAAATAAGAACACCTTCGACCTTAATTTATTTACACCATGGAGACTTATTCATGATCAAATCTGCAAAAATATCGATTCTCTTTTTTTGCTTAACCATGCTATTTAGCGGCTGTGCTGATACATCTAACTTAGAAGGAGCCTTGCAAATCGCTCAAAACGAATCTGCGGCTCTGGCAACTGAAAATGCCGAGTTGATTGATTCGAACAGACGCGAAGTTGCTGCTTTAGAAACCAAAAGCGCAGAAGAAGCCGATGCTGCCTCGACACGAACCGCATTGGTATTGGCAGAAGCCCAAGGTGCTGCTGAAGAAGCTATTTCCGGGGCGGAAGCGACCAGCGAAGCAATCGCAGCGGCCGCAACGCTTTCCTCGTTACCCGATGTCGAATACGACACACGTACCTATGGGGTTATCGACGAGCTAGACCTGAACGGTGTTGTTGTTCAGTGGTGGCACAATCACAGCGGCCGTCAGCTTGCAGCCTTGCAAGATATTGTGGATGAATTTAACAATACAAACCCATATGGGATTATTGTTGAGCCGACCAACGAGGGTGATCTAGACTCGATTTATGAAAAAGTTTTAGTTGGCCTAAGCACGGGTGATTTGCCCGGAATGGTCCAAGCGACCCAAAGCCAAATGGCCTTCTACCAGTCAAACGAGGGATTACTCAACCTAGAGCCATTTTTCACCCACCCGGTTTACGGTTTATCTCAAGCAGAAATTGACGACATCTTCGACGCATTTCTAGATTCTGAAAGATTACCCCAATACGACAATCAGCTGTTGGGCATGCCACAAGATCGCTCAATGGAATTGCTAGTCTACAATGCAGATATTCTTGACAGTTTAGGCTATCCCGGGCCACCTCGCTCGCTTGCAGAGTTTGAAGAGATGGCATGCCAAGCGACAAACCGCAGCCGTGGGGCACTTGGGTTCCAAATCGACCCAACAGGTGATGCCCTATCTGCATACGCATTTGCCAGCGGATACGATATTTTCGATTACGAAAATAACTCCTTTACCTACAACAACCCAGGTGTACTCGAATTTACCTCTAACTTCCAAAACATGATCAATCGTCGCCGTTGCGCGGTTGTCGTTGAGGAACGCTTTGCGGATCAAAAGGCATTTATTGAAGGAAACACCCTCTTCATTCAAACATCATCAGACAATCTGCCATTTTTGACAGCTGAAATCAATGGTTTAGAAGAGCCGTTTAACTGGAATATCGCTCCGATTCCTTTTGTAGGATACGAACCCACCATGATGGTAAAAGGTGAAAGTTTGGCGATTCCTCGTACCGCGCCTGAAGAACAGTTGGCCGCTTGGATCTTTATTCGTCACTTTATTTCACCCGAGCAGCAAGCACGCTGGGTACGCGGATCAAACGCT
>JAHDGV010000016.1:0-3845 GCA_020631655.1 Chloroflexota bacterium
CCCAAGTCCAGCCGATGCACGACATCGTGAAGATTCGGCGTGATCATGTGACTCGCTTGTGGAGACGGCAAGAACGACACTTTTTCCGCATTACATTTTTTTATCGGGACGGGAACACGTTTGAGTGGATCCCAAATGAGTTCGATTTTCCGTTGGCTTATGGCGAGGCACAAGAAGAGGAGAATGTTGAAGAATGGTTTAACCTGCTAGTCGACGCATATCTCCCTAATGCAAAGATAAATAAGTTGGAGGGAGAGTGATCTGGTCTAAATTACTCTCCTGCCGAACTGTTGCTGGACTCATTTTAGCGTGTGGTCTTATGGCCTGTTCCACAACTATTGAAAGCGATGAGACAACCATTGAGTCTGCACCTGTTTCACCAACCGTGACTGCTGTCCCAACCAAGATCGCTAGTCCAACGCCTGAGCCAACTTTGACAGAATCAACTCCTACCCAGAGCCAGATCGATGAGAATGGTGAGAGTGCCCTTGAGTGCGATGAGGCTTCTTTGATTGATTTTATGGTCACTAAAAGTGACGAGGGACGTTATGACGAAGGGATTCAGGAAATCACTGAAGTCTGTGAAGACTCCCCCCGTTTGCTGGCCCGTGAAGGGCTTATGGCTACGGTTGTGGCGGCACTTCGTGAGCAAGGGCTGGGTCCAACTTACACAATATTTGAGGCTGACGTTCCAGATCAAGATGGCGATTGGGACGTTGCCATTGTGCAGGATGGTGTTCGTCATGCAGGCCGAGAGGTATTCATCGAGAACCGGCCGTTTGTGATTGAAGTTGAGATGGACAACCCGCAAGATCTAATCTGGGCGGCCGAGCCATTTGGCGACAACTGGGATCTGAACGATGTGGGAGTAACCATCACTCAAACCCGGCCGATTATCGGCTTTAACACCTTGTGGAGTTTAAATACCATCGATATCGATCCTGAAAAAATGCCCTACTTGTGCAGGTGTTTGGACATGCGCTGGCTAGTCAGCAATTGGCAGAGGATCGATGAATATCATGAACGCAGGCGAAATGATGCTGGGACAACTACCTTTTCTCTTCCCATTGAGGCTATCAATGATCGGCCGATTTCAGAGCTAGACGGACTTCATCTCTACCTGCAATTCTTTATCGATGATGGAAACAAAGTGATCGATGAAGGTGAGCTGCACAAGATCAAACTCGTCATTGATGATTCTGATGCGGCCGAGGTGATCGAAGCGATGGCATGGCAAAACGATGTCACAGCCAAGCTTCACAATGATGGGCTTGTGGAAATACAGCGGCAGGATGGGGAAAGTGAGTTCCATGAATCACCGATTTATGCGGCCGGTGAGACCGGATGGCAGCCGTTTCCCTATGAGCTGAGGGTGATCAACATGGACGAGGATGACGAGCCAGAGGTAGCGGCCGTCATTTCTTCACCCGGCGCGTCGTGTTGCACAAGCTTGACCGTTTTTGACTACTGGTCAGAAATTGATGGGTATCGGTCTACCCCGTCGCTTTACACCAAATACACATTGGGGTTCCGCTTTGGTTGGCAGGATGCACCAACTCGGGGACCGTATCATGTTTGGTCGCTCAACGAGAGTTTCCATGCGGACCTTGGGGGTGCAAGTGTCACAAGTATCATGAGCCCGCTTAAAATTTTGCGTTTGCAGGATTGGGATTTGGTTGATGTCACGGCCGAATTTCCTAGTGAAATTGAGCGCCATTTAGAACTCTTTTTTATGCCGGATGGGTCGATTGAGTGCCTGCCGTTTGCTGTTGGGGGCTATTTGGCTGAGATGGCTTTGCTTGATCGATATGACGACGGAATGCAGGCTGCTCAGGACAGCTGTGCTGAGTGGGTGACGGCCGAAGAATGGGATCAAATCGATCAGGCATTAGCCCGCTTCGGATACAAGCAGTAAAGGTTGGAACCTGTGACTAAAAACGATTGGATAGCAAGCTCACTTGAAGAGATTGAATCACTATACCGGTACGGCGATGGCTATATTGGCTGGGACGCACAAAGCACGGTGACCGTGGTCGATTTTTGTGATTTTTACTTGGTGCAACGGGCTGAATCAACCAATCCAACTAAGATGCTCGATTTATCTTTTTTAGAAGACCCAAAGCTAGTAAACAAGCTACGCCATTTGCTGTTTCGTTTGTGGATCGACCAAACCCGGTTTGAAGAGTTGGCTAAATTTTGCCAAAGCTCGGCCGGTAAAATTATGGCTCTCTGGAACGGATTACAGACGCTACCCGGACATGTTGAGAGTGGTTTTCCCGAGCAACTCCCGACATATAACGAAGGGGGTTTGAAATAACTATGGATGCGATGAAACACGCTCAAATATCAGTCAAACGGTGTGGCGGCCGGATAGAAGATTACTTCCCGATCCATCAATTTTTGGATTCAACCAAAGAACTCTGTAGCGATAATCGACATCGATTGCTACACACCCTTTGGGGGGTGCGCCGGGTGGTTATCCCGATTTTTGGGTCATCGATCACAAACAGTGATGGCAAAACGGTATCCGTGAAAGAAATTTGCGAGTTTGATCATATTTTGCCCGATTACCAAAATCGCTTTATCCCCACTTTGTCTGACTTTGTGAATGCCATTGAGATAGATGACCAAGTTGATTGGCAAGCGAAATTAGACGCAATCCACCAGCAATTTGGGGATAAGCGGATTAATAATCTGCTCTTGTCTCCTTTGGCATTAACCGGCCAGTTAAAGTCACTGTTGGTGACACACAACAGCTGGTTCATGTATGAAATTGTTCCGCAAATTGCAGATTTGCCGGGCGGACTCAAAACTATTGATATCAGCCCTGATTTCTTGTTCGGGCATATGAAGTTTGAGCTTTGGATGGACAACGGGGCGGCATTGCCTCCTAGTGCCAAGGGGTTGCACCATGGCGCGTAAACTCTGGGTCGTGCGTGAAATCGCTTACCAATACAACGACAACTACTACTATTTAAACAGCCCCGGAGGGATTCATGATGTTTACGACGACGAAGCTGATGCGTTGATAGCGATGTGGGAAATGGAGGTTGAGCGATTCCGTAAAATGCACTTAGGCGATTACGAATTTTTCCACGGGGCTGGCGATGATCATCACCAAACGATGCGCAAGCGTTTGGACAGCTATCTAAAAGAGGCACTTGGGGAAACGATCTTTGAAGAAATCACCGGCCGGGATGATCTATTTGTCCCCAAAAGGATTTACCTGCCTAAATGGCTAACAGACGATCAAATTCTTGAGATTCGAGAGCTGACCGGGATTAAATTTTTTGACGTTTACGAGTTTGAAGACGAGGCTGTTTTCTATGGAATTTGGCTACGACAAGACAGTGACTTTTTGAAAGAGGACATGGGTAAATATGGGTCGTCGATCTACTTTTTTAGTAGTTACGACGTTGCGTTAAACGAGGCAAAAAAGCGGGCTCGCTGGGTGATTGATTTTTTGCACCCACGCTGGCGTGGTGAGATCGGCACCCTAACCAATCAGCCGTCAGTTCTAAAAACGCTCATCGAAATGAGTGAGTCGTTGATCTATGACGAAAAGAAGAAGATGTTGCAGTTTTTCTGGCGGCACCCGTCATTTGGAGATGATTTGGTTGCTCTCAACAGCTTGTTGATCGAGCCGATTTTTGAGATCCGGCCGATCTCGCTTGAAGATGCGCAACAAATTCCCCATCTCCCATTTACGCTGCAGTAAGGATGAATCAGATGACAATAGATGAGATAAAAAATTTATGGTTTAAAGGCTACGCGTGGTTAAAAATCCTACCCTTTAGTAATTCTATTAATGCAAGTCGAACCTATTTCGACATATATGAAGACCT
>JAHDGV010000016.1:3945-33713 GCA_020631655.1 Chloroflexota bacterium
CCTTTAGTAATTCTATTAATGCAAGTCGAACCTATTTCGACATATATGAAGACCTGATCCGAGATGAAAAGTGGGATGAACTTTTGGACGAGGTGATTGATGGCTGGCTCTTCGAAGAACTACCTGAGACCTCTTATTACCGGGAATTCATGACAGGCCCATGGGAGCGGTCGAATCAGCCGATTGCTGCAGCGGTGGTCAACGGCTTAAGCGCTAAATGTGGATGTGAGGAGTCAGATAAAGCCCGGCCGTGGTTTGATAAGCGTCTTTCCAATGCAAAAGCGATTTTTGTTTTAAAGCACCCCAGAGATATTCCAGCCGTCGCAATTATTGATGATGACTTGTGCGCGCTTTTTTTTGAGGTTGCTTGAATTTAATACTTTCAAGCCGTTGTTTTTTGGTTGGGAACAGAAGATTTAGATGACATTAGATGAAATAAAAACCCTCCAATTTAATGGATATGCGTGGCTTAAAATTTTGTCATTTACAGATCTTGCTCAGCTCAGCCAAAGCCATTCAGAAAAATTCCAAAAACTGGTTCAAGGTGAGATTTGGGATGAGGTATTGAATGAGGTCATTCAAGGTTGGCTTGCGGGAGAGCTCCCTGAATCCTGCTTCTATCAAGAATTTTGTGCTGGCCCTTGGGTGGTTGCCACTGTTGAGCAAGCGGAGAAGGTGCTAGATGAGTTGCTTGAAAAACAGGGATGCCGGATCGCTAAGCGTGCCCGGCCGTGGTTTGACGAGAAGCTCCCATCGGCCGAGGCGATTTTCATTTTAGATCACCCGTGGGATATACCGGCCGTTGCCCTCATCAACCGTGACCTATGTGCTCTATTTTTCCAAGTGGATTGATCAATAATTGAGAGTTGACTTGATGAATGAACCACGCCCCATAGAAATTAAAACTTTGGAAGGGTTACTAAAAGCGATGGAATCAGCTCAATTGGGGGTTGAGTGGAAAGTACGCTGCGACATTGGTCCAGACTGGATTGGAGGCGGTGTGCTTGTTCAGTTTTATCTTGATGACCGGCCGTTGACAGAAACCGATCTGCACAACTACTTAAAACAGACGCTCATCGAACACCTAGACATCCCCGAATCAACTGTTAACTCTGTCATAACAGGGGAAGGTGAGATCAAAAGAGTCGGAAACAAACTCGAAATTAATTACGACTGGTACGAAGCGGTTCCTTTTGCTTATTCTCACGCCAGCGATGGGGGGAAAACAGTCTTTATCGACTTGAACCAAAAATATGATTGACAAACAGGCGCACCTAACGGAACAAGATCAAACATATCTAGCTCACATCGCTCAAGCACTTCAAGCTGAAAACGGCGAGACGTTTAACTTAGACCAACTCTCTCTAGCTTGGTTAACAACGGATCAGCTCCGTTCATCGGCCGTTTATTGGGGCAGATATAGCAGGACACGCCCACTCGGCCGACTAGTTGGAGGCTTTGTATCAATAATTGGGATTTGGGTTTTGTATGCGCTAACTCACCTCACTTTTTATGGGATGAGCCACTCGTATCGAGGATTTACGTTGGAGGTGATGACGGAACTCTTAACCACTTATGCGATTGTAATCCCTATTTGTACAGGCGTTGTCCTCGCTGTTACGTTGGGAATTGGTCATGGCCTTGCAGTCTTACTCTTCGCTTTGAAAAAAAATAAAAGATTCAGCCCTATCAAAATGAAACGCGAAGACCATCTCGCTGTAAAGTGGACATTGCAACGGCACAAGTTGCTCCCTCGAAACAGCCGGAAGTGGTTAAAGAAAATGGAGAATTTGGGCATTATCAAAAGAGCTGAATCAGGCTTTTTTATTCTGAATAGCCGCAATGATTAGATGACTTTACAAGCGAGAAGCATATGCAAACCAAGACCAAAAAAGAACCAGAAAATCTAACTGAAAAAGATCGGAGATATTTGCAACACATCGCGCAAGGGCTTAAAGCTGAAAACGCTGAGGCGTTTAACTTAGACATGCTGCCTACTTCATGGCTAACAACGGATCAGCTCCGTTCATCGGCCGTTTATTGGAGCAAATATAGCCAAGCTCGACTTTACGGATGGCTAGCAGGGCTACTTGTTGCCGTTTTGGCTATTCCTATCATGAATTACTTTCTGGCATTTGGGGCAGTGGGCATCATCTTAGTCTATTTAGTCGTTGTCACAGGGATTACCTTAGGTGTCGGGCATGGTTTAACCGGCTTACTTTTAATCCCCGAAAAGAATAGAAAATTCAACCCAACCCCGATGAAGAAAGCAGATCACTTGGCGGTAAAGTGGACCTTGCAAGAGAAAAATCTGCTTCCAAAAACTGAAAAAGCATGGCTGAAAAAAATGGAAAAGCTGGGCAATATCGTAAAAACTGAAACAGGCTTTTACAGACTGGTCAGTCAAGATGAATAGGCACCTTTAAACCTGAAACGAAATGAATTTTTTGACTACAAACAGACAAAAAAAGAATCTTTTAAACGAAAAAGATCAAACATATTTGCAGCACATCTCTAAAGCTCTTGAGGCTGAAAACGGGGAGACGTTTAACTTTGGGAAGCTTCCTCTCTCATGGCTTACTACAGATCAGCTACGTACATCGGCCGTTTATTGGAGCAAATATAGCAGGGCTCAACCTGTTGCATGGCTTACAGGGGCACCCTATTGCAGTTTTAGCCGCTCCCCTAACCTATTACATCGTTATGTGGAATTTGTTTTATCCCAAGAACGTTTTTCTTGAGCTTACGGCTGAAAATATGACAAGAATAGGTGAGTCAATCATCCTTCTTGCAGCTTATGTTATTGCTGTCATAGGAGGCACCTTAGTTGTTGGGCATGGTTTATCCTGCTTGATGTTAATTCCCAAGAAGAACAGAATATTCGACCCCGATCCTATGAAGAGGGCCGATCATTTAGGGGTTAAATGGACCCTGCAGAGATACAAGCTACTTCCAAAAAATGATTTGATTTGGCTGAATAGAATGGAAAAGATGGGGGTTGTCTCACGATTAAAAAAAGACAATTACAAGTTGAGCGGCACATCGGCTCTAATCAAGTCGGCTGAGGATGAAAAAGCTGAATAATGACTCAAAGGTTCAAGACATTTAACGAGCTTTACGCAGCGATCTGTGAGCTGGGTAAGGTTGACGAGCAAAAGGAAGAAAGGCTTCTAGAAGATTATCTGGCAGCCCTGCTTGGGCTTTCTCAAGCTGTTGCAGAGCAAACTGAGCTTTCAGTTGAGCGGTTTTATAAGCTGCTGGCAGATGCGGTTGAAGCACCAATCCCGGCCGAATTGCCACCTGTGGCAGAGCCAGACGGCATGCCTGATTGGGAGTCTTACGCTTACTGGCAAGCACGGATTGACTCGCAAATTAAACAGCTGCGCATATTGCGCCAAAGTGACGTCTTGAAGAATCCTATGATCGCCTTGACCGGAGCTTCGACCCCAGAAACCGGGACTTGGTACAACCTCGACATCTATGGGTATTTGGAAGCGGCCGCCAACATGATGCTCTACTCCCATGAAGACAGCCCAATCGAACCTGACGCAGTGATTACATGGGAAGAATTTGTGGAGTTTTGTGAGATGGGACAATACACTGAGTAGATCGGTTTTTTCTTGGATCACTTAACGTCGAACTTGGCAAAAATGTGGCAATAACTATCGGCTCTCCAACTTATGATTGCATTGGCTACTAAAGCCTTTAATCAATAATACGGAGAAACCTTATGTTATATGGTCGAGCAGTTGGATTAGTTCTTTTCTTTTTTGGAGCGTTGCTCTCAGTTTTAATGGTGGCGATGTTATTTTTAAGTGGGTCCGTGATTCGGTTCCTTTTGGCCGGGCCAGCGATGGGTCTGCTGGGGTTGGGTATGCTTATTTTTCCCGGTGGAAAACTGACATACAAAGAGAGCAGACAAGAAGAATTTGAAGCTTCAGACTTTTTCAAAAATGCCCCACTGTTTCACAAAATAATGTGGGGTCTGTTGCTAGTTGCAGGTTTTATTATCGCTTTTAGCTTTCTCGGGTGACTGGAAGCCTGTTGCGCTATGTAATGTCCCACAGCGGCCGGCCGAGTTTTTGTGCCAGCTCGGCCGCGTCAGCTTTGAGCCTGTCTAATTGATGGTGCTCTACAACATTGATTCGGGAGCCATTTTCGCAAACAAGATTGAGCTGATATGACGGTTGCCCGCTTGTTACCTGCCGTTCTCGTCGATAAGAACTGTTGGTTTCCTGAAAACCGTTGAAGCTTGAATTTCTGTTCCCTGTCCGCCGAATGAGCTGCAGAGCATAAATAGAGTTTAGTGAACATGATGGCAGGTCATCAGGAGCTGGGTATGCAGATCCCCAATAAAAATGGCCATCCTTAAAATTAAACGTTCTTGGAATCCGCAGGTTCCTGACCGTAATAAAGCCTGTGAATCCGAAGGCGATACCCAAAACGAGGGCGACAAATAGCAATCCCCACACTTGGGTTGAAAAAGCCCCCAGTGCGATTAAAGTCAAAACTAGCGACAAGAAGATAGAAAAAATGGGATATGCATAGGCCTTAATGGGTGCCCCAAATTTGATTCGCCTATCATCGGCCGAGTTTAAAAATCTGAGCCCTTGCTTCATGCCTCCCAGATCCGACAGCGGATGCCAGTCTGTTTTTAATGCGATCGGGTCATCAAAGTCGGCCGGATTTAGAGTCCGGTGCTGGTCTGCAAAATCCTTGGCTTTTTGTTTGAGCTGATCAAAAAGAGGCATGGTGACATTCTAGGCGGTCTACAACAAGATAAATAGATGACTTTGGGTTGTTATTGGTTAATTTTGTGGGTTAGCCAGTTCCAAAGGCCGTTTTTGGATTTATTAGCCTGTAAAGAGCTTGGTGTATCTACAGATTGGGCTTTTATATCTTGAAACGGCTCTCCAATTCGGTATCTACGTAGCTGCTCCTCGTACCATCCCCGCCGCTCGGGGCCACCGCTTTTGCGTACAGAGATGCCGTTGCCAAAGAGCGGAACCGGTTTTTCAGCTCCAATATGGCTCATGACAAGGTCATCCCAATTGCCCCAGCTGAAAGCCTCTTGCATTTCCCTACTAATTTCATCAATGCTCAGTGTTGTTTCAACAAGCTGAGCGATCTTTTCAAAATAGCTGATGCTTTTGATAAGCCATTCTTGATAAATGATGGGGAGCGCTTTTTCGGCCTCTCGCAAATAGCCATCGTTTGAGAGATAGACGATTGAGTTGCGCATGCTGCCGCTGGTGACAATGCAAGTTTGGTGACCGCACCCCTCTTCGATGACGGGGATTAATCCATTGAGCAGATCTTTTTCGATTTCAAAATGCCCGTTTGAGTCGAGTGGATCCTCCTCATCTTCATCCTCTTTCCAGCTGTTGTCTAAATAATATTGGATGCCTTGATAGGGTAGGTGAGGTTCAAAGTAGGTCGGTAGATCGTTTAGCTGGCGTATGCCAAAGTGAGGTCCTGCGACTCCGTTTCCCATGAAGGTGTAAAACGCTTTGAGATCGGCCGGGAGTTTTATTCCCAGCCGTTTTTCAACATCTGCGACTTCTGATGCAGTGCAAGTAGGGTTGAGTTTGTAGCGATGACTTGCAGCGCCAAATAATTGAAAAGTTTTGTCGAGCGCCTTGAGCTGGTTAAGCAATGCTTTGTTTTCTAACCAAATTTGTTCGTTAGACATAGATTTAGTCCCTGAAAAATTACAGTTTAATTCAAAGCATGAAGCAAAACTATGGGTAGAAAGAAAAAAGAGGAAAAGAGAGTTGGCTGGCACACCAACTCTCTCGCCTCTAAAACAATCTATCGGACCACAAGTGGCAGATAGATGATAATCGGCGTCCCTGAAGGCACCTCTGTTAGTGAAAACTCAGCAGAGACCATGGCGGCCGAGTTCACATTTATCGTGCAGGTGGCTGAATCGGTACAGCTAGCACCACTCCAGCCAACGAAGGTCGAATCACTATCGGCCGTCGCAGTGAGCGTTACAACTGTCCCTTCAATCACAGACATCGAGCAAGTTGCCCCACAGTTGATGCCTGCAGGTGTGCTGGTGACCGTGCCGGTTCCTGATCCTGTTTTTGTTACCGTTACATCTAGCGCATTGGGCACTTCGGTGAACGTAGCGGTTACAGAAGCATCCTCGCTGATAGAGATAACACAGTTTTCAGATCCACTGCATTCACCCGTCCACCCATCAAAAATAGAGCCAGAAGCGGCGGCCGCTGTTAAGGTTACCGTGGTGCCTGACACAACAGTGAGCGTGCATGTTGAGGCACAGTTGCCTATTGCGCCTCCATCAACTGAGCCGCTACCAGCTATGGAAATGGTGAGGACATAAAGTGGCTCAAATTGTGCTGTTACGCTTTTTGCGGCGTCTACCGTAACGGCGCACGGATCTGTACCCGTACACCCTCCGCCTGTCCAACCGGTGAATGTGTGACCGCTGTCGGCCGTGGCGGTTAAGGTGATGGTTTCTCCTGATTCGATGATTTCAGCGCAGTCGCTTCCACAGTCGATTCCGGCCGGGCTACTGGTGACGGTGCCGTTTCCATTGACGTTGACAGATAGCTCGTACAGCGCATTAAACTCGGCCGTGACCGTTGTATTTCCGTTTAGGTTGACGGCACATGGCGCTGTGCCACTGCATCCGCCACCCGACCATCCTTTAAAGATTGAGTCTGAGCCCGCAGTTGCGGTTAGATCGATTGCCGTGCCATCAAGGGCCGTCATGGTGCAGTCAGTTCCGCAGTTGATTCCGCTTGGTGAACTGGTAACTGTTCCACTTCCTGAACCAGTTCGGACGATATCCAGATCGTACCGTGCCGTAAATTCGGCTGTCACTGCTATGGCAAATGCGACATTGACCGTGCAGTTGCCCGTGCCGCTACAGCCACCGCCCGACCAGCCTGCAAAAACCGAATCACTGTCAGGATTTGCGGTTAATGTGACGCTGGTGCCTGATTCATACCCCTCGCTACAGTCAGAACCACAGTCGATTCCGGCCGGGCTGCTGGTCACTGTCCCATCCCCACTGCCCGTCTTGCTGACACTCAAATCATAGATTGGGTTAAACCCCGCACTTATCGTTTTATTTGGGGCATCGATTGTGAGTACACATGTTTCAGTGCTATTTCCTGAGCAATCATCCCCCCAGCCGGCAAAAACCCAGTTTGAGCCAGCATTTGCGGTAAAGGTCACTTCTGTGCCAGACCAGAATCCACCACACGCACCTAGGTGTTGCGGAGAGCAGTCGATTGAACCATTCCCGTTTGTTGAGGTATTGATCGTATAAAACTGTTCAAATTCAGCGGTTACAGTTGTCGCGGCCGTCATGCTGACAGTACAGGGATTGGTTCCGCTACACCCGCCACCTGACCAGCCTGCAAAGCGGGATTGGCTGTTAGATGGTGTCGCAGTTAGGGTCACCAATGTGCCGTGGTCAAGCGTTTCAGAACAGTCTGAGCCGCAGTCAATTCCGGCTGGGTTGCTGGTCACGCTGCCAGCCCCATCACCCGTGATCTGCACATCAAGCTGATAGCTGTTGATCGTAAATTCGGCCGTCACATTCTTTGCTGAATCCATCGTTACAGTGCAAGACCCAGTTCCACTACAGTCGCCTGACCAGCCGGTGAAGGTTGAGCCGATATTTGCTCCAGTGAACACGGTCACGACGGTGTTAGGGGCTAAATTGGTCACACAGTTATCGAAACACTGCACACTTGTGGATGTAAGAACACTTCCTTCTCCTGACCCGCTGACTGTGAGGGTTAGCGGCCGGAAATCGCTCTCATACGCCCCCATATCAATGTTGGCATTGATGGTTCGATTGTTCCCCGCAACGTCAACAGTGACTGCGCTGGTGTAATAGCTGTTTTCCCCAGCATCAATTGCAGCAGAAGTATGTTGCAATTGATAATCCCCTGATAAATTTGGGGTGTTGGCATCGGTAGGGACAACCATATTCATAAAGCGAGCAAAGGTATCGATATTGTCTCCCATGTCTATCACCCCGATGTAGCCATTCCAGCTGTTGCTACCACCAGTGTCCCCGATCAGGCTGTTATAGACGTTGATAACAGCATTGTTCAGTCCACCGGCCGTGTCAGAGTTAGAGACAAATGGATCATTGTCAATGTTTTCCCACAAAATCGAGTTGTATACATCGACTACGCTGGTAGCACCGCGTGCAAAAATACCGCTTATCGACTGCTCTGCATAGTTGCCAACGATGGATGAATTGATGATGGTCGCAGCCCCATTTTCAACATGGAATCCTGCCCCAGAACCAGCGCGGTTGCCTGAAACAAGTAAGTTGGTAAATGTCGGGGAGACGGTTGTCCCTTCAACGTAAACGGCCCCACCGGTGCTGATCGCATCATTTCCTTGTAGCTTTGTGTTTACGACATCTGGCTCAGAGTTAGAAATGTAGAAGGCGGCCCCTTCTAATGCTTGATTAGAGTAAATGGTGGTATCTTCAATCTGGAAGGCTCCATTTTGATTGTCGAGCATATGGATGGCTCCACCATAGGTGGCGGCATTCCCATAAAATGTGACGTTAGAAATGGTGGGGGAGCTGTCGTCAAAAATTAATAGCCCGCCACCAACTGAAGCGCCCAAATTTCCAGCAAAGACCATATTACGGACGATCAAGCTCCCACTTGTTATGGTTAAACCTCCTGCCTTAGAGTTTGTCCCCTCACCACCTGTGATCACAAATCCGTCAATCACCGTGGTTGCTGAGGTTCCTGATCCATCTACAACGGCCGCGTTGTCATCTACGTTTGAAATATCTAGAGCATCCTCAATAATGCCGTCTGAATTGGTGGTGTCGTTATTGCCTACATCACCGCTCAATATGGTCAGGTTTGTCTCCCAATCGCGCTGAGCCAATGTGGACTCGGTTCCGGTAAACCCACCATATAATTTGACCCCATCAACCAATTGAAAGGTGTCGCTGGCTGAGTTCCCTGGCTTGTAGACGGCTCCCCGCACCCAAATCTCATCCCCCGCCGAGGCGGCTGCTAGAGCTGATTGCAAATCGGTAAAGGCGTTTTTCCAAGTCGTACCGGTGTTGGCCCCATTGGCATTTGGGTTAACGTAGATGACAGTTGCCGCCTCTACCGGCCGAACTTGACCCGCCCCTTGGCTTAGAATAAAAACGAAGAGGCATATCATCCCTGTTAAAAAATACTTTTTATAAATTGAATTGAAAAAAATGGTTAGCATTTAGAATCTCCATGAGTATTTGTCCATGCTTTGCGTTTCCAGTGAAACGGTCAGCAGGGCATAAGCTGAAAACAGCATAAAAGTCAGGCTCGGCCGTTTTTGCCATTTTTTCGCCAATCTTTTTGAAAAATGGAAATAGTCTCGAGCAAACCAGCTTTGTGCTTTCGGCAGGGTCAGTAGTCCGTAATGCAATAACCAGTAATCAGTAGGACTCCGCTTTTGAAAGAACTCCCTATTTTTTGTTTCTATCGTTTAATGGGTTGCAAGCTCGGCCGAAAATAGGCTTCAGCCATCTAATTAAAAGTTTGAGTTGTAATGGTCAAGAAAAGCCTTTTTTAAGGTCGGGTCTTTAATTTGCCCGCTTTGCTGCTTAATTAAAATTCTGGCCTTATGCAGGTATTCCTCAGCCCGTTTATCATCCCCAACTTGCCTTAATATCTGTGCACTTGTCTGAAGTACCTCAATCGGATCGGTGACCCCTTCAATCGTTTTATCAAAGTAAGGTAAAGCTTCTTCTAAATGGGCATGGGCCTTGGCTAGCTCGTCTTTCCGAAAATATAGCTCCGCCATCAACTTGTTTGAATGAGCAAGCATATGGGGCAGGTCTAAACCTTTAAACGTGTCATAACTTATCGTCACCCAATATTCAGCCTCGCTTAGCAAATCTTGGGCCAAGTAAGCGATCGCCATTTTTGCGGCCGCGAGCCCTTGTGACATGCTTAGGTTAGCTTTGGTAGCGATCTCAAACGCCTCTTTTCCAGATTCAATCGCTAACTCAAAATCTCCACGTAGTTCGCCTAAAGCAGATTTGTTGATCAAAAGAGACGCCTCGCGATATTGGACTTTTGTTTCACGAGCCAGCACCAGCCCAGCTTCAATATATTCAGACGCACTTTCAGCATCTCTTAGGGCTAAGGTGACGTAGCTAAGATTGACCAATGAAATCGCGCAACCATCTGGGTCTCCTAACTCTTGTCGAAATTGATAGACCTCTTTACTTAGCTCTAGCGCCTTTGTCCATTGGGCTTTCAACATGTAAACAACCGCAATATTGTTTAGCACGTTGATTCTATCACCCTCCATCCCATTTTCTTGAAAAGCTGTCAGTGCCTTTTCGTAATACATGATCGTACTGCTTAAATCTGAATCAAAAAGAATTAAGCCATAAGTGAGCCAGATCATCCCCATGTTGAAGCCATTTTTTTCATAAACTGACTTCGCTTTAAGGATGTACTCGTGAGCCAACTCCATCTCATTCAATGTGTAATAGGCGTAACTGAGATCAGAATACACTTCACCCACAAGATACGCATTTGTAGATTGAGAGGTTTGATGTTTGATCTGCTCAACCAGCTCTTGAACCCGCTTTTGATCTGACCGTTTTCCATAGATATCAAGGAGGATGGCGAGACTTTTTAGTCTGGTGTCTCGTAGCGGCGCAGTTTCAGCCGCTTCAACTACTTCGTTCAAATGGTTTAGGGCATCATCATATTTTCCGAGCTGATTGGCAACAGCTCCATGCAGAAATTCAATGTTGGCATAGATTTCATTAACAATATCAGGTGGATAAGATGCAGCCTCAAAATGTTGTCCCAGAAGCGCTAGGTATTCCTCAGCAAATTTGATTTGTCCTCGATCCAGTAAAAACGGTCCAAATAGCACAAGAATTTGCGAAGCTTCATGAATCAAACCGCCCTCAAAACAAAGGGCTAAGGCAGCATCGATATTTGTACGGTTTGGTTCCAAGAGTTTGTAGTTACTTTCCCCTTGTTCAACCACCTTTTGCATTGATTCAACAAATCTTGATGTTGCTGTTTTTGGAGGATCAATTGAACCAGCAACGTCAAATATCGCTTGATGGAGCGTGTACCGGTCTTCACCAACTGATTCAACAAGACCCGAGTCAATTAGCTCGTAAAGGGGTTGGGCCGAATGATCTGCGAGATTTAAGGCTGTATCAAAATCAAAACTGTTTGGTTTGGGGGGAATGATTGAAAGGCTATGAAAAAGCTGTCGTGCAGTTGGGGTCAGCGTGTCACAGGAGAGGCCGATGACATCACCCAAACTTTTCTCTCGTGATCCGCTCAAGTCATGCTGCTCTAAATTAATAGAGAGAGATTGACGCGAACTCCGCTCTTTTAGATTTTCAAACGCGACTTGCAATCGATTCTTTTGCCCTTGATACCCTTGACGGCGTAAGTAACGTCCAAAAATTGTTAGGGCCAAGGGAAGTCCCCCTGCTAATTGATAGAGGGTTTCGATCTTTTCATCTTGGCCATCAAACAGATCAGCCGCGATCTCATTCAGCAGGTGTTTTGATTGATTCAGATCTAGCTCAGAAACGGAAAGGGCGCCAACCGGTTGTGCGAAATCTATGGCTAAACTTGGTTGTCTTGTGGTGCATAAAACGGCCGAATCTTTGCTTTGCAAGCAGAGGTAATGCAGGTCACCAGCATCCCAGGCATCATCAAAAACAAATAGAATTTTTTTGCTGGACAAACTGTGGCGTATTTGAACCCTTAATTCGTCCGTTGAAAGCTGACCGATCTGTGAGTCATTTATCCCTGCAAAGGAAGCCAATCGATAAAGCTCTTGTTCGAGAGAAACGTTTGGCCCTAGGCCGATCCAAACAAAGCCATCAACAAAATAATCAATAATTTCCTGATCTTCTAATATCTCCAGAGTGGCCGTCGTTTTGCCCACGCCGGGCAATCCGAACAGAGCGATCTTTTTTATTTTTTGCTTTATGACTAGCTCTGAAATGGTCTTTGTGAGTGAACTGCGGCCGATGATCGCTTGGTCTGGGAGCGCTGGGGGTTGGAGTTTCCCAACTGGTAGCTTTGTAGAGTCTTCTAAAATAATTTCTTCTAGATTGTTTTGTGATTCCTCTTCAAGATGGTTTAGGAAGATGACGAGTTGGTCTACCCCATCTTTGAGTTCCCGGTAAAACGACCGGGATGAGATACTTAAATTGACGATGATCCATTCAGGCAATCGGCCGAAGCAATAGCGTTCTGTGAGGATCAGATAGGTGCGCCACTCTTTGGCGTAAGGGTCAGGGTCGCCAGATGGGGGGCGCAACGTTTGAATTCCGTCGTTTAGGATTTCTTTGACGGCCAACCCTCGTTTGATATCGCTCTCTGATCGACCAAGTTTATTTAGATAGTGCTCAACGCAGGCTAATTGGGCCAGCGGGTGCTTTCCTAATTTCGCAGGATACTCCCATGCTTTGAGCAATTGGCGCACGCTTGTTGAGTTTATCTTTGGCTGACTTATCATCCCTATTATTTTAAAAAGGGCCGAGAGAAATTGCGAAAAAAGAGGGGAATCTAGTTCAAAAGGGGATTAAATTCCCAGTGCCTCGCTGACTTGCTCTGCCAGTGCTTCCGCCTTCTCTAAATTGGTTGCTCTGTAAACTGAGTCGTCTCCCTCAATCAGTATCCCCTGTTCCTGAGCCAACTTTATCGCGGCCGGCCGGAGTTGGTAGTACAAAGCTGGGGACACAATCGCCGCCTTCATCACAAAATCATATAGGTCTGGGGAGATTTGCTCTTTTCTCAGCGCGGCTAGCAAGAAAACGGATGAAAAAATGATGTTGACACCCCGTAGCTCTCGGCCGATTTTAAGAGCTTGGCAAGCAATTTCGAAAGCATCATCCCAATTTTCATTCAATATTGATGCGGCCGACCGAATGACAGATGAGATGCCTTGCATAACTTTGTTTGAGACTTCAGGGCGAAGATGTTTGGCTCTAGCTAAAGCTTTGTCAGCAAGTAATGGCTGATTGTTTGAGGCGTAAAGTAAGGCTGAACAGCTCTGATACATAATTTCACCCGTTGGTGGTAAGTTCTCAGAGTTTTTAATTATGTTGGTGAGTAGTTCAATCGCCTCCGCTAATCGACCCTGAAGGTGTAGGGATTCCCACTGATACTGACTAAAAACACGCCGGAAATTAGGTTGTTTTCGGATTTCAGGTGGGAAGTGATTTTGCACCACAATTAAGCGGTTACCCGCTTCAACCCAATCCCCAAAAAATAGAGCGATTTCGCAAATCCCAATGACGCGAGGGACCGGTTTCCCGCTGTATCGAGGTAAATTATCTGCAATGTTTTGTGAGATCCTCTCAAGTTTTTTCCACTCACCCGTATACGAATAGTTTGAGATCAGCGAAATTTCTACCAGTAGTTGAATATCAACAAAGTTGTTTTCTTCTGCAATTTTTGCGGCTTTTTCTAGGTGATATAGCCCCTTTTTCTGCTCAATTCCATTAATACCGGTGAGGACATATCCGTAATCGGCGTGAGCGGTTGCAATTTCAAAAGGGGTGCCAGATTTCTCAAGCCACTGCAGGCTTTTTTCATACCAATCACTCGATTTTTGATAATAGTCCTCTTTTATAAAAATAAGCATATGTGCCAGTAACAAAGCGGCTTGACCCCCTAAGCGAACTTCTGCTGACGGTGAGTTAGGTGCTGGGTTGAGCGCACTAAGCAATGTTTTGTAGGCGTGTATGCCCTGTAAATTCTGCCCATTTGTCACGAGGAAATGACCGTAGTTGGTGACCGCTTTTGATAAAAGATCCCATTTATGTTGAGCTACTGCCCAATCCCATGAGGCTACCAAATCTGCTTTGTAACGGAGCAAGAGCTGATTGGTTGTTTCTTCAATGGGGGATTGTTCTTGAAGCTGTCGGCCGAGATCGAGTAGTCCTAAAAAATACTCTGCATAGTGGGCTTTTGCGTCAACAGTCACTGTATATTTTGTTTGAACAAATTGCTTCACAAGTGGGTGCAGAGAAAACCAGCCCGGTTCTTCGATTTGCAACAATGAGGCATTGATTAACTCTCGGTAGACGTGGCTGTCTGCTGGCGCAATGGTTGTTAACGCATCACGATGCCATGCGTTGGCAAAAACGGTGCAACAGACCAAAACATTTTGCGCAACTGGTGAAAGTGACTCCCAACTCGAGCTCAATACGCTGATAATCGATTGGTGTCCGGCCGGTATGTCGATTTTGGTTGTTGAGAGGAGGTCTAGATTTTTTGTAACAGCACCAATCAGCTCATTTAACGAGTAAAAATCTAATTGCATGGCTCCCAGCTCAATGGCTAACGGAAGACCGCCTACCAACGTGCAAAAACGATTCACTTGTTCCCAGTTTGAACCATTTATCGAAAAACTTGGCAGGATGCGTTGCGCGCAGTGGGCAAATAATTTTGCGGAATCACTGTCTGCAATGATGGTTCCCGTTCCTCTAGATTTATTGTTGGGTGTGCCGGTAGGTAGCCCGCTCAATTGAAGTACAACTTCATTCTGTAGATTTAGTCGGTGTCGGGTGGTGGTAAAAATAGTAAGCTGGGGTGAGTCTTCAAGTAAACGATTTATTTCCGATGGTAAAGATGGGGCGGTTTCAAAATTGTCTAAAATGAGAGCACGTTTGCCATCATTTAAAGCTTTGCTTAGTTGCTCGAATAGATTTTGTTGGGGATTTGCTTTTAGATTTAACACATTAACAAGGGAGTCGAGCAATAAGTCAGCATCACTCCGGCCGCCTGTCGTTTCTCTGCGCAAATCAATAAAATGTAGCCCCTTTTCAAAATGTTTGGCCAAGTTTCGTTGTTCACTGCGCATGAACGAGGTCTTGCCAACGCCACCAAGCCCCACAACTGAGATTAGGCGATGTCCATTGTCGAGTAATGTTTGTAACTGCTCCCTTTCCCCTTCTCGGCCGATGATCTGCTTAAATGAAGGGGCATTTGTCTGGAGATCATCATTTGATGCGTATTGCTGTTCGGCTTGGTCTTGATAAGCCATCGACTTCGCAGAGAAAAACTGAGCCGTTTTACCCGGCCTTCTTAACTGGTTGACTAATTTCGTAAACGTCTGCGAAAGTTGATGGTCTGGAAACTCATCTGACATAAGCCTGCGATAGCCGTTCGCGTGCAACAGTGCGTCTGCAATCCTCCCATCAGCAACCAGAGCTTGAATGTAAAGTATTTGTGCCTTTTCTTCATATGGGCTGACTTGAGTCAGCCGCTCCCCGACATTGCCAGCTTGTTTGATTTTGCCTTCTGTCAATAGCTTGGGAACAAGCATACTGAACGCATGGGTAGCCAATGCTTCAGATTCAATCCGTAAGGCGTTGGCCCATTCTCCAAACTCTGGGAAATGGTCTGGATCAACACCGTCAAGAAAAGGCCCCTGATAGAGATCATACACCTTCAACAGTTGATCAGTATTCTCCCTGTTTGCCTCTCTAATTTGATTACGAAGTTGTTTCAGGTCATAGCTGATTTCTTCGCCTTTTTGCAAGGTAACCGTGTGACGCTCGATGTGTAAATAGCTGTCAAACCCCTCGCGACGCATGCGGGCAAGCAGGCCGCGTAAACGGGTAATCGCATTTGACGGTGAGGTATGGGGCCAAAGGAGCTGAGCCAGCCTTTTTCGTTTTTGAGCTTGCTTTGTTTCTGCTAAATAGATGAGGAGATAAGCCCGCCGTTGATCGACACGCAGTTCCGCTGGCACCCCATTAATTCGTACATCTAGCGGGCCTAAAGAGTTTAATTCGAGCATAGGAATAGACTGTGGGTATCAGGTTTCCTTGAGTGATTTGAGCCGATCAAAAATTTATCATATAAGACCCTCCCGATAGTAAATATAGCCTTTCTGTAATCTTTTAGTAAGCAGAAAACGCGATATTGGTGATTGAAAACGCGATTCTGCACGTACAAAAAACGCTTTTTGGGAAATAAGTCATGCATCAATTTTAGAATGGTGAAACTTAGTTTGATCATCAGTCTTAGCCTGATATTAGACCTAAGCATTTTCCCATTGGCTAATCGATTTTTTGTAACTTAAAAATTGTTGATGGGATTTGACCGGCAGTAGATCTGTTTCAGCAAAAACAGGACAAGGACTTCTCTCGATGCTATTTTTGGACCGTACATCTTCAAAAACTGACCCATGCACTCACCCTCGTAAAAAAAGTGAATCCCCATTTCACATCTCGGTGGCCGCTACTTTGGATCGGGGCATGGTGCGTAAAATCAATGAAGATAACTACTATCGATCAGATCGGGACCCAGATGTAAATCCGGCCGATGGCCGACTGTTTTTGGTGGTAGATGGGGTTGGGGGCAATGGTGGGGGGAATCTCGCCAGCTTGATCGCATGCGAAAGATTGCCGCACTACTTTTTTGCGCCAGCAAACTCAAATCTGACTCTTGCAACCCGATTGGCGTTAGCGATTGAACAGACCCATCACGACATAATTGCGGCCGGAGCTAAAACCGAAATCTTTAAAGAGATGAGTTGCACCTTTGTCGCCTTTGCAGAGCACAACGGGGAAGCGATCATTGGGCATATGGGGGACTCACGCGGTTACTGCTTGCGATACGATCAAATCTATCAACTCACAACCGATCATAACGTTGCTCAAGAGCTGGCCCATATGGGGTATATAGACTCAGATCAGATTGACCTAAATCAATTTCGTCACGTATTAACGCGCGCATTAGGGGGGCACACGAGCAACTACAGTCAAGGGGCGGATATAAATTATTTAAGGCTACAGGCGGGCGATCGCTACATCCTATGCAGTGATGGGTTGCACTCGGTGGTTTGCGAAGCTGAAATTCAGGCTCTCGCCTCTCAACCAAAGTCAGGTTACGACATTGTCAAAGATTTAGTTCGTGCGGCCAATGATTACGGTGGGCCGGACAACATTGTGGTGATGAGCTTGACTGTTCAAGCGAGGGATAAAACGCGAAGAGATTAAGGCTTACTTTGGAGAATGTGTGTCCAGCACGATGCTGATTCACCAATCAAAAATAGGTGGAAAACTATGAACGATCAAATAACAGAAAACTCAGGAAACTTGCTAGGCAAAATTGAAAGCTTTGAGCATGAAATGGCTCCCTCCAGATCAGCCAAAGATCCCGGCCGTTTAGGGTTCAGAAAATGGGTTAAAGGGCTATTGTCGATAAGGGTGGGTGAATCTGAATATAAACAAGTTTCGGCAAAAGGTTACCGTTTAAAGTAACCGAGCAAGGAGTTTGCACCGGGGGATGTTAGGAGACGAGTGCAACTGCTTGTAGAAAATCAGTTTTGTTAGGGGAATAGAGACTTTGCAACCATTTAAAATATGTAGGGGTGGCATTTTAGCCATTTTGTCTTGGCCGCTAAAGGGATTGGTTGCCCAGCATCAATCTAGCTTGTGTTGCAAAGATGAAAGAGGTCATTAACATGCCAGAAGATAAATTAACAATCACATTAAGCGAACTGGGAGAAGCTTTCTCAGAATGGGATCGACGATACTGCGAAGAAAGGGATCGATTTGATCGAGAAATCAGTGTATTGCTTGATAAAACTTCAGAGTCGTATGGCAAGGTATGCGCACGGTATTTGCTTCAAATAGTAAAAGAGAATTCGCGACCTCAATAAGAGGGTACTCGGTTTGGTCATTTTGACAGCACAATTCATTAGGACATAAATCGTCTTCCCAACGACAATGGCTAACCAGTAAACTAGGGTGCGATGAACCAATTCAAGAGCACTTTTGCACCCTGGGACGATGATTCCTCAGAACTCGTAAACCGCTTTTTCTTCATTTTTTTAATCGTTTCTAGCCTTAGTTGTGTTTATGCACTTTGGAATACCATCAAGGTGCAAAACATTGGCGGGTCTTTGACGATTATGGGGGTGTTAGTTTCAAGCCTTATCTCACTGCTGATATTTCGGGCTGGCAATATGCAAGGCTCTTTTAGATTCATTTCAGTAGCTGGATTTGGGCTGGTTTTAATTCGGGTTACCTTCTTTATGGGGGTTGATAACCATGCGCTCTATGTGTTTTTCCCCCTAATTGTCATGATCGGGATTCTTTTTAGGGACAAGCCGTTTTTTATTTCGCTACTTGCTTTAATTATGAGCGCATGGGCAATCATCGTTTATCAGCTTGATAAAAATGGATTTTACGATGGGCAATTCATAGAAGAAAGCCCAGAATTTAAGTATGTTATTCTAGCGGTTTCGCTTTTGCTGTTGATTTTTGTGTTACAAATCGCGGCCCGCAACATCTTGAACGCCAATCAAAAACTGGTCGTTGCCAAAGATGAGGCTTTACTCGCCCAAGCAAAAGCAGAAGAGGCAAATCAGGCGAAATCGACCTTTTTGGCCAACATGAGTCATGAGCTTCGTACCCCACTAAATGCGATCATCGGGTACAGTGAGCTAATTGCGGAAGAAAATGAAGGGGAGACAAAAGAAGACTCTGAAAAAATCGAGGTCTCGGCCAAAAACCTGCTCGCCATCATCAATTCGATTCTTGAAATTGCAAAAATAGAAACCGGTGCGGTTGAGCTAAATGCCTCTGAGTTTGAACTCAGTGGTTTGCTCGATGAGGTCGAGGTAATCATGACTCCTCAGATCGAGGCGAAAGGAAATCGTTTTGAGAAGCTTGATACGCAACCTATTTCAATCATTCATTCAGATCGTCAAAAGCTAAGCCAAATCCTGATAAATTTGTTGAATAATGCAAACAAATTTACCAATGATGGGTTGATTCAATTAACTATATCGGTTGACCAGAATCGGATCTCTTTTGCAGTTTCAGATACAGGGATCGGGATTCCTGAAGGGGCTCAAGAAAAGGTGTTTAAACCGTTTGAGCAGGTGAGTAATGAGTACAATCGCCGATACGATGGGGCCGGGTTAGGACTGGCGATTTGCAGGCAGTTTGCAGAGCTTATGAACGGTGAGCTGATGCTCTCCTCAAAATTAGGAGAAGGGTCAACGTTTACCTTAACTTTGCCCCTCTAGATTTTTTGAGGGTGATACGGCCGGAAATAAGCGATTGCCTATTAGAAAAACGGCCAACCCAACGGCCGCCCCGGCCGCTAAGTGAAAAGATCCACCACTCAATTTGATGACGATTGCGACGGCCGCTCCGCTGGCCCAGCCTGTGAGCGCAACCTGCGTCGAAAACTTGCGCTCAGACAGCCCAGAAACGAGCAAAATAGCGATAGCGGGAGGCATAATTGCGGCCAACCAATCTAAAAACAAAATCAGCGATTGATCAAAACGAATTAACCCCAAAAAGGTTCCAACACCCACAAGCATGATGGTTGCAGGCAAGTAGCTCAAGTTTTTAATGACACCGGTCCAAGCCAGCGAACCAGAGACCATGGTTGAAAGAGCTGGTGACATAAGCGAAACAAAAAGGAATGCTTTGCCCATAAGGGCCAGTGGGGTACCAGACAAAACGACGGCCAAATCGGGTGAGCCTGTTGCCCTAAACAGCATAACACCGATGGTAACCGAGATTAAAAAAACAGAGATGAAAGTCGTTGCATCGATGATTACATCTCGGTCTGAAACAAGGTCCCATGTAAAGTCGGTACTGCGCAAGGCAAAAAGCGACGCAAAGGCGATAACGGCCGTGATGACTGAAAAAATCGCTTGAGGCGTGCTGGTTAATGGGGCCGCAACCCGGGTTGTATCAGCTAACTGGAGCGCAATGATGACAGCGATCAACGCCATTGCCAACGAGGATAAGGTTGTAAGCCAAACAAACCAGTTCCATTTATTGACCTCGAGATTGCCAAGGATCAAGACGAGTAACCCCATCCCCACTACACCGATCCAAGATGCTTGGTTGATGCCGAATAAGTTGGCCAAACTTGTGCCACCTAATCCCATTTGGAAACCGGCCCAACCGGTCATCCCCAACGCCATCGATAAATTAATTAGGATGGCTCCGGCCCCAATGCCAAATGTGTTGGTCGACCATTCGACAAACTTGGTGCGCCGTCTGCGGCCGATGATGCCTGCCGCCACGCAAATGGCCCATAGACAAAACGCCCCAATGGGGACCACCCACAAAAGGGCCGGTGTCTCTAATTTGGTAGCTAGATTGCCCCCCAGTGTGATACTGGCTGGATTAATGCCAATACCGATCCAGATTCCGGCCCTGTTGTACCAGCGAGCGGTGTATTGTGTAGGTGGGGAGGTCGTTGTCATGATGAGTGATAGAGATAGGGATCGAGGCGTCAGCTTCTGCTAGTTACTTTTCCCACGATGCGTTTAAAGGCAAAGATGCCGTATTGCGAGCTGTCTGTACTTTCGGCCGGATTGTCACCAACAAGCCAGCAACCGTTGTCGAGCACCATTGATACCCGTTTGATAATTTTCAAGTCCGCTTCGCGAGGATGCCATGCCAGCACAATGTCCCCTTCTTCAGGATGCGTAGCGACGTAAGCGTAGGGATCAACAAACAGCTCGTCCCCATCTTTTAGCCCCGGAAGCATTGAGGCGCCGGTTACGCGTATGCGTTTCCGACGCCCCAAAAGCAAGAGAACGTATTCAAAAAATCCTGCATTCTCTGGATATTTTTGCATGTGAGTTAAACCTCGTAGGTTTTAAAAACCTGCGAGGTTTTCAATGCACGTTTTATGATGCGGTGTAATAAGCGACGTCGCGCCCTTTAGCCGCCCAGAAGATGTTGTGAATGTCTTCAACAGCAGCCATCAACGCTTCTGCGCTTTCTAGGCTAACGGTGGTTTTACAAGCCGAGCAAAGTTTGGTTGCTTTCCAGATTTTGTCATGCAAGTCTGGGGTAGCTTCCAAATGTTGTGGTTTGAAGAAGTCGGTCCACAATACCAAGATGTCGGTTTTTGTGCCGTGTGCTTGGTCTTCTTTGATGGCGATGTAGCGTGACATGGTGTTGTTATAAGCAACTACCGCCGCTGCATCAGAAGGATCTGGTGCGGCCATGGCCAAGATTTTTTTGGTCATCGACAAAACAGCTTCTGCTTTGATACGAGCGTCTGCTGGATCATAAACGCCACAAGGGCCGTCACAGTGTGCACTTACTTCTTCTACTGCGAAAAAGTTTTTAATCAAATTTTTCATGATGTACCTTCCTTTTTTGGTTGAGTCAGGAATAAAATCGGCCAAATGAACGGCCGAGGGTTATTACAAAATAGAGTCCTAATTTATCAAAAAGATCAGCTTGAACAAGCTGGTCAGATGAACTGTTTAGGGTTGGTAGATTTACCGAGTTTCGAGATAAGCTTTGTACGCGGCCGCATCCATCAAATTATCGACTTCTGAGGCGTTGCCAATCTTCATTTTTAGAATCCAAGCTTCCCCATATGGGTCTGAATTTGCCAGCTCTGGTGCATCTTCTAGCGCCGAGTTGACCTCGAGTACTTCACCTGAAAGCGGGGCGTATAAATCGGCCGCAGCTTTTACAGATTCAACAACACCAAATTCGTCTCCGGCCGCGAGCGAGTCTCCCACTTCGGGAAGTTCAAAATAAACAACATCAGCCAGCGAATCTTGGGCATAATCGGTGATCCCAATTGTGGCGATATCACCTTCAATCAAAATCCACTCATCCTCTTTGGTGTATTTCAAATTATCTGGAACGTTTGACATATTTCCTCTTAAAAATTTTCAAATTGAAGCTTTCTTCTAGTTTATCAGCCAATCAGCATTTCAGCACACTCGCTACGCTCGTTTTCGGCCAATCAGCTATTGCGGGCAAGCTGAACGTGTTGCCGTTTTGATCAATAAGCTGAAATGCTGAAAGAGAGCGAAGCGAACGTGCTGATCAAGCTGATCATGCTAACCAGCTACATGCACAACTGTTTGATCAGCCCTTTGTACACATCAACCGCCTGATACAGTTCAGTCAGCGGCACATGTTCTTCAATCGTGTGTGCCACTTTGATATCGCCAGGGCCAAGGATGACAAGATTGCCAATCACGTTTTGCAAAAACACACCGTCTGTGCCGTATGGGACGGTTTCCGCTTCCTCGACCCCGGTTAGTTCAAGCGACGTGGTGACAATGTCGGCCGTGGGCGGGCAATAGAGCGAGTCTACTAATTCAACATCGACATCCAGCCCGTACACATCGGCCCGCTCTTGGATGTGGGCCAAAATCTCTTCTGTTCCTGCGTCTGGCATCGCTCTAAAGCAGAGCCCCACTGTCGTTTTAGAAGCCGACACATTAAACGGAGTTCCATAATCATTGATGATCATGTTGAAGCCGTTGGTTGGCGGGGTAAACGCATCGTTTTGATACATCGGATCGCTTTTCATTTCCGCATCCAGCTTGGTCATGTCGGCCATGAATGGGGCGATTTTGAGCGTGGCGCTTTCGCCCAGCCCCGTACTGGTGTGGGCCGCCCGGCCGTGAGCCGTGACGTTAACTGTGGCAAAGCCTTTGTGCGAGTAAACGGGAACCATGCTGGTCGGCTCCGCGATGATGCCGTGTTCCGGCCGGTCCCGTTTAAGTACGTCCGATACTTCGCTCAGGAATTTCGCACCGGTGAGTCCCGTCTCTTCGTCGCTTGTGACCACGATATAGATCGGCTTTTTTAGCTCAGATGGGTCGATTTGGGTGGCCGCAATCACAGTAGCAGCCAATGGCCCTTTCATATCGCAAGACCCCCGGCCGTAGAGCAACCCTTCTTTGATCTCGGGATCAAAAGCCGGCCACTGCTCCTCTTGCCCCGGCACCGTGTCTGAGTGGGAGCAAAATGCCAGTCCACCCGTGCCCGGGCCGAGTTTGGCGACAAAATTGGCTTTTAAAACGCCGTTTTCATCTTCATATGTTTTACGCTCAATTTCAAAGCCTGCGCTACTCAAAATATCTTCGAGCACTTGGTTTACATCGGCATTCGTATCTTTGCTGACCGATGGCATAGAAATTAGCTTTTTTGTGAGTTCTAAAACGTTCATTTTTTCAACCTCTCTATCTTTCGTACTCACCTTACGCGCTAGCAGACCTCGGAGGTTTTGCCTCTCGACAGAGTAGCGACCTTTGGGAAGAAAACCTCCGAGGTCTTTGCCGAGAAAGTGCGTAAAATCAGTTTTGTATTTGTAACTCAAATCGGCCGATAGGCAATCTTAGAGAGGGAAATCATATTAAATCTGTTGCCTGTTTTGGGCTTATTTTAGGATTGTAATAAGATGCAAAAATTACCGTCCAAACGGTCCGTAACTTTGTCTGATTGAATTAGACTGCTAAAATCCTGAAAATTTTATTTGGAGATTTCAAATGGCAACCTCATCCCCTAAAAGAAGAAGACGCAACCGGCCGGAACGCGGTCCAAATAGCGATAAAATTCAAAAAATCCTGCAACCAACCATGAATGTGCCTTATTATGAGTTGTTGAACGAGGAACAGCTTGAGCTTGTGCATGACAAATCAATGCAAATTCTGGAAGAGGGAGGCATCGCATTTATTTACGAACCGGCCCTAAAATATTTCCGAGAAGCGGGCTGTAAGGTAGAAGGGGACGTAGTCTATTTTGATCGGGAATTTGTGATGGAGACGCTGGAAAAAGCCCCATCACGCTTTACTTGGACCGCTCGTGACCCTGAAAAGAGCGTTCAGATTGGTGAAAACTATGTTTGTTTTGCGCCGGTTGTTGGTCCACCGTTTGTGCGTGATTTAGACGGCGGCCGTCGCGATGGAACCCGTGAGGATTTGCAGAATTTCATCAAGATGACCCAGGCGACTCCGTATCTTCATTGTTCAACGCAAGAGATTGTGGTCCCGGCCGACATTCCAATTGCGCATAGGCATTTGGAGCTGTTCTATGATCATCTGACGATGGGTGATAAGCCCACGATGGGGGTTTATCACACGGGTCTAACCGGCGAAGATTCGGTCAACATGGCAAAAATCGCTTTTGGTGAGCAAGCGATGCGCGATAACCACTATCTGCATGGCATTGTCAACGTGAGTAGCCCGCGCCGCCTTGATGATCGGATGTTGTCGATGTTAATCGCTTATGCTGAAAACAATCAGATTATCGATTGCACACCGTTCATTTTGAGTGGGGCGATGGGGCCGGTTTCGATCTTAGGAACGGTGGCTCAGCTCAACGCCGAAGCATTGTCAGGCATCTTGCTGGCTCAGCTGGTGAATCCGGGTAATCCGTGCATTTATGGCTCGTTCCAAGCGGTGGTTGATCTGCAATCAGGTGCGCCGGTGATGGGTGCGCCTGAAAGCCAGTTGGCCCTGTACATGAACGCGCAGCTGGCCCGCAAATACAAAATCCCATTCCGCGCGGCCGGATCATACGCCAGCTCGAAAATAATCGATGCTCAGGGTGCATACGAAGCGGCTCTGTCGATGTATCCGTCTCTGCAGTGCGGGGCGAACTTTGTGTTACACGCGGCCGGATGGCTTGAGTCTGGCCTTGTGGCTGGGTACGAAAAATTTGTACTCGATCTCGATGTGTTGGGGCAGTATCAAACCTTCTTGAAAGGGATTAATTGGGATGAAGACCAGTGGGCGATGGAAGAAATCATCAACGAAGTGGAGCCGGGTGGTCATCACTTGGGCACCGCCCATACGATGCGCCACATGAAAACCGCTTTTTACCGATCAGAGATGTTTGACTACGAAGCGGCCGAAAATTGGGAGATTGCTGGCTCAGAAGATTCACGCACTCGGGCCGCCCGTAAGGTAAAACAGCTAATTCGATCTTACGAAAGACCCGCGATGCGGAACGGGCTAGAAGAGGAATTGCGTGAGTACATCGAAAAACGGAAGCCAGAGTTAGACCCATCGAAGATTGTTGGGTAAATCGTGGCCGGTCGTCAGTGGGTCGGTATTCGCTACATCGGTAGGTCGGGTGAGTTGGTAAACTCTAACCAAGGTTCGTCGGACAAAAAACTGATTAGCGTAGCGGACTGACCCACTGATTACTGATACACTTTTACATGCCCAATTTCGAATCACTCATCTACCAAACCAACCATTATCAGGGAGTCATTATTGATGCAGACTCTCTGCCGGCCGATCCGGCCGTGTTTGCAGACGTTTTGCCTCGCGCGCTACACGCTTGGCGCTTGGCCGATCTGCGATCTGTCTGGGTCGAATTCCCGATCGAAAAAGCGCACCTTGTGGGTGTGGCGGCTAAAAGTGGGTTTGAATTTCACACCACGATGCCAGACTCCCTGACGATGATTTACAAATTGGACCCTGATGTGAGCCTGCCACATGGCCCAACCCATCAAATTGCGGCCGCAGGCTTGGTTGTAAACGACCAGAACGAGTTGCTGGTGATTGTAGAACGGACCCATGCTAAAACTCGGCCGAACTATTTTAAGCTTCCGGGTGGATTGGTTGATCCGGGGGAAAAAATCTCAGAAGCGGCCGAGCGCGAGGTGTTTGAGGAGACGGGGATTCGGGCCAAATTTGAAAAGCTCACCACGTTTCGTCATTGGATCGATTATCGGCCGAACAAAAGCGATATCTACTTTATCTGCAGGTGTCGGCCGTTGACTTCTGAAATTACCCCGCAGGCTTCAGAAATTGATCGGGCCTTGTGGATGCCGCTGGATGAGTATCTAAATCATCCTGATGTGAGTGTGTTCAACAAGATGATTGTTGAGTTGGGCTTAAAAGATGGCGGTTTAACGTCCGGCTGGTTTGAAGGGTATGATGTTGATCAAACAACCCGAGAGCTCTTTTTCAGCCCATAAGTCGACTCAAAAGACAAAATACGGTCTGCAATCTATTCACCATCCGCAATTTTAATCAGGATCGCATCGAGTTCAGCTTTTCACGACGGCGTTCTTTCCGCACCTCGCGCCGCTCCTGCCGAATCTCTTTGACCGATTGCCCAATTAAGACATCCAGATGGTCTTTGCGCTGGCGTACTTTGACCACATCAGGCCCCCCCAAATCATAAACCGATTTGCGCAAAAAGTCGGTCAGCTCCTGCTTTTTTGAAAACTGCATATACTCTTCTGGCCCAATCGCTTTACCAATTGAGACTTTTTGTGTGCTGTTTGCTTTGTTCATCAGCTCGTGCAAAAACAGCGATGCGCGAAGTGTTTGGTTGATGTGGCTACCGATATGGAATTTGCGGCTGTTCCGGCCGTGGAAGTAGACGGGCACAACCGTGGCCCGACTTTGCTGAACCATTTTGGCCGTAAACAGCTTCCATGTGATACCGGTGATCGGCCCGAAAAACCCTTCAGACGTCATCACACCACCGGAAGGGAAGATAACAACCGCCCCCCCTTCAGAAAGCATTTTGATCGCTTTTTTCTTGGTCATGATGTTAATCCGGCTAGCTTCGCGCGTTTCTTCAAACGAAATAGGAAGCATGTTGGCATCAAAGTCATCAAACTTATCCATGGCCGAATTGATTAGGATGGACCAGTTTTTGCGGACAGAAGCAGCTAGCCTGCCCATGACCAATCCATCTAGCAAACCAAACGGGTGGTTGGCAATAAAAACGACAGGTCCTTCGCTGGGGATATTTTCTAGCTCATCCGCCGCAATATCGATATTGATATTGAGCTTGTCGAGTACGATGTCAAAAAATTCAGGTTTACCCGCATATTTTTCCGGAACCGATTCATAGATTTTGACGATGTGGTCTTTACCAGAGATATTTTCAATCGCTTTGATAACCGCCCGTTTGAATGGCGAGTAGGTGTCTAGAGCATAAGTTAATCGATCAGGAGTTTTCATAAGGTCAAATAGTCACGAAAATGCAATATAAAATCATTTAAGCTACCGATTGTGTGGCGCCTTGGCATCACACAATGCATCAACTCATCACAAAGTTGATGGATAGCTTTGGCTAGGTTTTCAAATATAGGAGGGTGACGGGGTACATCACGCTCCACCCCTTCTTCTCTGTCTGGCACTGTGTATTGCTACACAGGAAAGTTTAAGCGAATTCAGTTACAAACTCACTACCACTTTTGGGCGACTGGCTAAGCGATGCTTGGCCAAACTTCGTTTGGCATGCTTAACTGCCGAAAATAAAAACCCCAGTTTCACGGCCGAGATTCGGCCGCTAAGCTGGGGTTCATAAAACTATTAAATTTGTTCAAGTCCAACTTAGTTGGACCAGCTGCAATCGAAAATCGCTCTATCCTTTTAGCCCAGAGCGGGTCATGGCTTCGATAAACTGACGCTGGGTAAAGAAATAAAGAACGAGGATCGGGATAAACGAAATGATGGCACCCGCCATCTGCAAATGGAGCAAAGATCCAGCTTCTTGAATAAAGCTCTGGAGCCCGTGCGAAATCGGCCGCCAATCGTCTGAGCGTGAAACGAGCAAGGGCCAAGCCAAAGCGTTCCAACTGCCGGTGAAGCTGAGCAATGCGAGTACAAATACCGGTGCTTTTGTGAGCGGGATCACCACCTGCACCAAAAAGCGCATGTGTCCAGCCCCGTCAATTTGGGCCGCATCCCACAGCTCATTGGGTATCTGCATGTAAAACTGACGCATCAGAAAAATGCCGAATGCGCTCACCATAAACGGAATTGTTAGCGACGGCCAGTTATCAATCCATTGGAGCTGACCAACCTTGCCCAGCCAAGAAACGGTGATGAAGTTTGGAACCCACAAAATCGCTTCAGGTAACACCAGCGTGGCAAGCATCAGCCCAAACAGAAAGTTCTTGCCCGGGAATTCCATGCGGGCAAAGGCGTATCCGGCCAAAATGGTGAAGAGAAGCTGTCCCACAATGGTGATGGCCGCAATACGGACACTGTTCCAGAAATAGAGGTCAAACTTCCCATCGTCCCATGCTTCAGCATAGTTTTGCCACTGAGGGGCGGCCGGTAGCCATGCTTTACTGGTTACCTCGGTCAGATTCATGAGCGAATAGCTAACTGAAAGCAAAAGTGGGAAGACGCATAAAAATGCGCCGATGATCAAAAAGCTGTAGGTAAATATGCGGAAACCGCGACTTGAGTCTGCAAATGAACTAGTCATAGTGCACCCGATCCTGTGTCAAATTATTGGTGATGGTCGAAATTGAAATAATAATCACGAGCAAAATAATGCCCAAAGCTGACGCATAGCCGTAGCGTGTATCTCGGTTAAACGCATCAAAAATCACAATGCTGGCAGTGTCCATCGTACCCCGAGCTTGATCGGTGCGTAATACAAATACGCTGGTGAATACTTTGAAAATGCCGATGATCCCGATAATGGTCAAAAAGTATGTGATGGGTGAGATAAGCGGGAATGTGATGCTGCGGAATTTTTGCCACCGGTTGGCTCCATCGATTGAGGCCGCTTCATAAAGCTCTTTGCTGATGTTGCCAAGGCCTGACAGGAAAAAGATCATGTTGTAACCGGTGTAGGTCCAAATCCCATAAATGATGGCAACAACCAGTGCCAGACTTGGTCCTGCCAGCCACTCGGTCCATTCCCAGCCGCCAAAATTGGCAGCCATTAATTCAAATACCCCTTTAGACTCGGCCAACCAGCCGCGTGGTTCTAACCCAAGGGCTGTGTAGATGCGGTTCATCGGTCCGGTCGGGTTTCCGCTAAAAATAATGCGGAAGGCGGCCGCGGCACCTACCTGTGGAGTGATGAAGGGTAAGAAGAACAAGACACGGAACAGCGTTTGTCCTCTGATATCACCAAACATAAGGGTTGCTAAGAAGAGACCTAAGAACAGCTCGATGGGTAACGCAATGACCGCGTACCATGTTGTCGCTGACAGCCCTTCCCACCAGTCGCTCTTGCCTTCAGCAATCACGGCCGGTAGTTCGCTGATAAGGATCCAACCGCCGATCATGATCATCACGGCCGCGAGTAAGCGCAATCCCAGCATGATGTTGCTGTTAGCATTGGATGCGTTGCTCCAAATTAGCCAAGCTAGATAGAAGAGAAGGAAACCAGCCCCAATCGTGATCACTTGCGACCAGATCGGAAGCCCCTCTCCGTTTTCTAAAGCTTCGGCAATGGCGTCGTTGATCGCATTGATCGTAACCCAGCCTAATCCACCTGCAATCGTTAGCAAGAAGCTAGCGGACATGAGGCCTGCATAATAATCATCTGCTGAGCCTGATGCCAAAGACGGTATACGTTGAAAAACTTGGTAGATGACAAGGCCTAAAACAACCAGACCGATGGCCATCCAAAATTGCTGGTTTACCCCTTCGAGCCGCCAAGCATCCCCGATGAAGCCTCTAAACGCTACGTTGACCTCATCTACAGAAACTCCTGAATTTGCTTTGCGCAGATCATTGATTTGCTCGCCTACCTCGAGTAGGCCGGGCAAAAAGGCAAAAACCCAGCGGATCAGGGCTGCAAAGCCGACTCCGGTAAAAATGGCTGGGATGGTCCATTGCCACAGACTGCTCCCATATTTTTCGGCTAACTTCCCTTGTTCTCGAATGCTGTTGACCGCCATAACAATCAAGACAATGGCGATGCCGAATGCCATGACATAGGCCAAGCTATCGATGCCTCTTACATACTGACCAAATCCATCGGGACGGCCGACGATGTTGTTTAACCCGGCTCTTGTACTTTGATAGACGGAGAATATAAGGGGAAATATTCCAAACAGCCCAATGATGATCATGGCCGGAAGGATAATAAGGTACGCGAGTGCAGCCTCGCGTCGTTTTAGTCCTAATCGGCCGGAAAAGAATCCTTGGCTCTGGCGCTTTGCTACCACAGGTGGAGATTCTTGTTCGGATGTGCTTCCAATCGTTGCCATAATTTTCCTTCTTCGGTCTCTAAA
>JAHDGV010000341.1 GCA_020631655.1 Chloroflexota bacterium
TTTCTGCCAAGATCGGCGCCCAGATGTTGCTACACAGCACCACCCGCTCACAGTCAATCTGAGGCATGTTCGGGTTGTCTGTTTTGACGCCGACCACCCGGCCGTTCTTAGTCAGCACATCGGTCACTTGGGTGTCGCCGTAAGAGGTTTGTCGGCCGGTCGCTTCTGCCAAACGGCGCATACTGGTGGCGATGCGGCTCGTTTTGACGGTGCCGGAGTCAGGCACAAACATGCCCCCCACAATTTTCGATGGGTCGATCATCGGCAGTTTCCCCTGCACTTCTTTGGGGGTTAGCAGATGGCACTCAACGTCATAGACCATCCCCATTTCTTGGATACGTTTGTAGCTGTTGAAGCGCTCCTGCGTGTTCGCCATCTGAATAAAGCCGGTACGGAAGAACTGCTCTTCTCCTTCAACGGCCAGCGGCAATTTGTCGTAGACGGCCCGCGAGCCTTGACCCAGCTGGGTAAAAAAGTGGCTGACGGTGAGGGTGCGCAAGCCACCCGGCGCGTGGGAGGTAGAGCCATCGTTGTGGTCTAGGTCTCCTTTATCGAGTAGGACGATGTTTTCTTCACCCGCTTGGGTGAGGTGGTAGGCGACGCTACATCCGACGACGCCGCCGCCGATGACGACAATATTTGCTTTCATGGGTACCTCCGCATGGGGGATGAATCCCCCAGCTAAAAAATGAAACCTGTTGAAACAGGTTGGGATGGCTTACAGACCGATTGGACGGTAAATTTAGCAAAGATTTTATTCTTGGCAAGTTAAATGAATAATCTCAGAAGCTAATGTCGTTTTCCTATTGCGCCAGTGCAATCAAAAGCGATGCTAACTCGATTCATCGAGTTTCCTACCTTAACCGTGGGATTGATCCCACGGAACTGTGAGGGTGCGAATGGTTCTTGATTCATGATGATAAAATCTTGAACCACCAAAAAATTTCAACAGGCGGTGATATCCGCTGTAGGCCATACGGCATTTCCGCTGGTCAGGGTCGAAGGGGGCTGGCGCAACTGTGCGTAGCTTAATCAAAATTGGTTCAGCCCCCTTCGACCCCTACCCAACGTTCATATGACTCAACCATTAACCGAAGCCCTTTTCAACGAAATTTTGCTCGCCCGGCGGCGGGTGTACGCCGTGCGGGAACCAACCCCGCTCGAACAGATCGACATCGGCACCACGGCCGAAGTATGGGTCAAGCGGGAAGACCAGCCCCCCATCCACTCGTACAAATGGCGCGGGGCGTACAACCGGATGGCAACGCTGAGCGAAGAAGAGCGTCAGCGGGGAGTCGTTTGTGCCTCGGCCGGTAATCACGCGCAGGGGGTGGCGCTCGCCGCCAAACGGTTGGGTTGCAAGGCGACTGTCTTTATGCCCCGGCCGACCCCCGAGATGAAGCGGATCGCCGTGGCTAAACACGGCGGGGAAAACGTTCAGATTGAGCTGGTGGGAGATACCTACGATCAGGCTTCAAAAGCGGCCAAAGAATTTGGAGCTAAAAACGACCTCGTCTTTGTCCACCCGTACGATGATCTGATCACGATGGGGGGCCAAGGCACGCTGGCTGACGAAGTGATTATGTCAGGCGTGGGGTCATTTGATGTGGCTTATCTGCAAATCGGGGGTGGCGGGATGGCGGCCGCCGTGTCGTGCTGGCTCAAACGCTTTATGCCTGGCATTCACATCGTCGGGGTTGAAGCTGAAGGGCAAGCGTCTATGCAGGCGGCGCTGAAGCACGGTGCTCCGATCCCGCTCAAAGAGCTAGACATTTTTTCAGACGGCACGGCCGTACAGCGGACGGGCGACTTGACCTATCCCATCTGCCGGGAGCTGATCGATGAATTTATCACTGTCAGCAACGCTGAAATTTGCGGGGCGATCCGCTCGTTCTGGAACTGGCGCAGACGCATCGTGGAACCGGCCGGGGCGTTGGGATTGGCCGGACTGCTCTCGCAAAAAGAGAAGCTTGAGGGTAAACGGGTTTTGGCGGTAACTTGCGGGGCCAACATGGACTTTTCGCAGTTGGGGGCGATTGCGGCCGCGGCCGGGATTGGCGGGAATATGCGCCATCATCTCCGCTTTGAGATTTCTGAAACAGGTGGATCATTGCTCCAGTTGATGCGAGACGCGCTGTTTGACTGCAACATCGTTGAATTCCAGTATGGCAAAGTCGATAACGCTGTCGCCTATCCAGTGATTGGCTTTGACGCACCGATTGAGGTTGCGGCTCAGGTGATTGAGCGGTGTGCGAAAGTCGGCATTCCTGTGCAGGATGTTTCTTCTAACGACGATATCCGTTTTCGTGCCATACGGTATCGGGCCAACCTCTTCAATCATCCGCTGATGTTGCGTTATGAGTTTCCGGAGCGGATGGGAGCCTTGCACGAGTTCATGGAGCAGATCAAAGATCTGGCTAATTTGTGCTACTTCAACTACCTTTACTCCGGCGAGCGGGTCGGCCGGGCGTTGGTTGGGTTGGAGTTTAAATCAGAAGCGGATCGGGAAGCGATGCTTGTTCGGCTAAAAGAAAATGATGTGCTGCGCAAGCGTCACTTTTTGCTTTCTGAGGAAGCGGCCGCGCGGATTTTGTTGTAATTTGTCAGGAATATCGCCGTAGGGGTCGACGCCGTCGGGCGACAAATGGATCGAAGAACCCAACGTCCACACCGACGGCGTCGACCCCATATGTATCAACTTAAGGAAAAAACCAATCATAATTGCCCCAGAAATCATCATTTCCATAACCCAAAAACGTGATGTAGGGGCATCCCTTTTTAGCGTAGCGGCGGATGCCCCGAGGTCCAGAATGGCGTCAACCTGGGTACCCACGAGGTGCACCCCTACATCAAGTTGATCAATTTTGGCATAGATGATTTCGCCCTGAATTTGCTTAAGTTGATACCAATGCACACCGACGGCGTCGACCCCTACCCACCGCAACCATGACCAAACCATGACCCGGTTGTGACTTGTGGTACATCTAAACTGCGGCCGGAATCCCTACACTACCCTCAATAAATTGAATAAATAGATGGGCGAAGCTGACAGCTTCAACCCATCTTTATCAAATTGAGGAAAAGTACCATGACACAACAAACCAATCAGCCTATTCAACCGAAAGAGCGAATTATCGCCCTAGACTTTCTGCGTGGGTTTGCCCTACTGGGCATTCTGCTCATGAATATCCAGAGCTTCGCCATGCCGTTTTCAGCCTATTTCAACCCCACCGCTTTTGGCGATTTGACCGGGATCAACCTAGGCGTGTGGACGTTTAGCCACGTTTTTGCAGACAGCAAATTTATGACCATCTTCTCGATTTTATATGGAGCGGGAATCATCCTGATTACGCAAAAAGCGGAAGAAAAAGGAACTCGGCCGGGCCGACTCCACTACAGCCGCACCTTTTGGCTCTTAGTGATTGGGCTCTTTCACGCCTATGTGCTTTGGTACGGCGACATCTTGGTTTTGTACGCAGTTACCGCCTTTATCATCTTTCTTTTTCGCAAGCTCTCATCCCGCTGGCTTCTCATTTGGGGAACGATTACTCTAATCATCGGATCGCTCCTCACTTTAGGATTAGGGGCCAGCTATGGCTTCTTCCCGCCTGAAGCACAAGCTGAGTTTGTCACCGCGTGGTCTCCATCTGCGGCCGAAATCGCCAAAGAAGTTGACGCGTTCCAAGGGGGCTGGCTACAGCAGATGGAAGTGCGTGCAACCAAGTCACTTGATACCCAAACCAGCGGTTTCTTCTTCTGGGGATTCTGGCGCGCTGGTGGGCTCATGCTGTTGGGGATGGGGCTGTTTAAGATGGGTGTTTTGACTGCGCAGCGATCGAAGGTTTTCTACAGAAATATGCTACTCATCGGTTTTGCCACCGGGTTTCCGCTTATTATCGTGGGGCTGGTAACCAGCTTTAACAGCGGCTGGTCGCTTGAGTATGCTCGCTTTGCAGGCAGTTTGTTTAACTACTGGGGCAGTATCGGCGTTAGTTTGGGCTACATCTCGGCCATCATGCTAATTGCGCAATCCGGCCGGGGGCAAGCGCTCGTAGATCGTTTTGCGGCCGTTGGTCGCATGGCTTTAAGCAACTACCTGCTGCAAACGGTCTTGTCAATCCTCGTGTTTTACGGCTTTGGTCTGGGATTGTTTGGTCAAGTGGAGCGCATCGGCCAGCTACTGGTTGTGCTTGGCATTTGGGCCATCCAGCTCATTGTGTCACCCATTTGGCTGCGTCACTATCGCTTTGGCCCGGTTGAATGGCTGTGGCGCTCGCTTACTTACGGTAAAGCACAGCCGATGGCTCTCAAAGCCAGCTAAATTTGGGATATTGAACCGGCTTGCGGCGTTACTGATTCAGCTCAAGTGCGTCGCCGTCCGGCACACCGTTGAGCGTCATCGGCAACCGCTCGCCGGTGGCTGGGTCATACCAGCCGATGTCTAAACGGTCGATGGCGATTTGCTGACCGGTAATCGGGTTGGCATCGCCAATAATGTCGGCCGGGATGTCAATCGTGTGTAGCTGCACAATCGTGTCCCCCACCTGCCATGAAGATGTAGGTGCCGAGAGTTTGTCCATCTGAGCAATCATTTCTCCATCTCGCCCAAACAGATGGGTGAACAGCACCAAGTCGTTTGACGGCACGTCTGTTACAGTCCAGACGGTCATAATGCCAAACTGTTGATTGGTTGGGTCCGGCCGAGGCTGAAATGATTCCAGCGTAATCGTATCCCCAAACAAAATGTCATCTTGGGATTGGGCTAAAAATTCAACAAAGTCGGTGCGTAGCTCACCCGCGTTCAGCTCAACCGTGTTCAAAATTTCGTCAATGTCGGCTAAGGCGGCGTCCGCCTCTTCGGCCGGGATGGGTTGAGGCGGGGGCAACATGAACAGTGGAGACAGGCGGGTGTCAACAAGGGTAAATGAATCTCCGGCCGGGATAAGCAGACTGTACCGGCCATCAAAAAACTTGAGCTCAGCATTCGGGCTAGTGTTTGCCAAAAGCCCCACCGCTCCGTCATGGTAGCGCCCCGGCTCATCAACCGAAATCGCGACAGGGCCGCGCAAGTCTGGATCAAGATCAGCCAAACCATCTACCAAAGCGGTTTCATATTGCAGGCGCACTTGGGGATGGGTGGCCCAATCCACAAAGTAGGTTTGCACGGTGTCGAGGGCCAAATAGCCAAACAGGAATACGGTCATAGCGACACCCAGCACTTCCATATCTTCGGCCGACCAGCGCCACAGTTGGTCGATAAAAACGGCCGGAAAAATATAGACAACCGGCATGATGGCGATGGCTTGGGTGGTGCCCAAAAAAGAGCCGGTGACAAAAACAGGAACCATGCCGAGCAAAAGCCAGAGCAAAATAAATCCGGCCGGTTTTTCAAAAATCTCCCCTTCCGCATCATCTCGTTTGAACAGCCAAATGGCGATTAGGCCAAACCAGAAAAACCCGGCAAATATCGGGAGCAAAATCGGCCGGTCAGGAATGTTGTAGCGCCACGCTCCATCACCCACGGTCACGATAAAGCGAATCCCTTCGGCAATGTTGCGGCCGAGTGGGGACCAATCCCCGGCACGGGCTTGAGCTAACGGTCCGGCTAAATCACGAATGCGGCTTTCAGCTTCTCGGTTGAGGGCGAAGAATGTGAGCAATGGGGATGCAACCAAAAGCATGGTGCCCAAAGCGGCCACGGTGGACTGCCACATCTGGTTAAACTTTTCACGATCAAAGATGACCCACCAGAGCAGTGCGGCCGGGAGCAGCAGCCACATAATTCTGGCTGGAATATAGGTGTAGAAGCCCACTCCTAAAAACAAACCAGACCAAATCCACGATGGAACATTGCGTAAAAACCCGCCACTCCGCTCCCTCGCCCCTTCGCTACTTCTTACCCAAAA
>JAHDGV010000342.1 GCA_020631655.1 Chloroflexota bacterium
CTCATCATGGACAAAAAATTGATTACGCAAGAGCTAATCGATAAGCTCGCGGCCGACATGAGTTTACTTGAGGATGATGAACAAAATCGGCTGTCTGAATGGTTTATGGCCAACCAGTTGATGAAAGACAAAAAGACGGCCGCCCTACTACCCACTTGGCAAGATGCCTCGTCACCCGTTCTACGCAGGCTGTTTTGGTACCATCAAGCTCGCCTGCGCTGGACGGGGAAAACGGAGCACAACAATACCCTAGCCTTACTCGAATCTCTGGAAAGAGACATGGAAAATGAAGTGCCAAATGTGCAGTGGGCGATGAACTTTTGTGCCGGTTGGATCGGGGTTTTTCAGCCAGAACTGCGGGAACGGTGTGTCAAGCTGGGCGAAAAATTAGAGCTGTACAAAGGGGATCCGGTTCCCCGCAACTGTACGCCCAATTACCTGCCTGAATTTATTAGCATTGAAGCGGCCAAGCGTGAATAGGGCTTGATTTAGATTAGGACATTCACAACGATATCGTAGCTAAAAATCTAAGTGGGGTATTTATAAAGGCTCGAATCTGTCTGCATAGGCTCCCTCAAAGTCTTTTGCCCAATACAACAAGCTGATTATCCCTCAGCGAGCTGATATTGTTTGGATGCGAAGAGACAGATCGCCACAAGCACAAGTTCAACCACAATTGGCCCTATTAGGCGTGGCTCAAAGCCATCTGCCACAAGGCTGACAACCCGGCCGATGATTGTGACTGCGAGGATGATGCCTGCCAGCCGAATTGGGAACCATTCGTCGTAGGTAACGCCGCGCAAAAGGAGAAGAGCCAGTCCGATAAACAGGCCACCGAATACAGAACGGATTCCGGCCCAGCCACCGGCCGATTCCGGTGTGAGCTGGATTAGTTCCACGGTTGCGCCTGGTACAAACATAAAGAGCAGTCCAAGCAGGACAAACAAAATAACGAGGATAATAGATAAGGTTTTAGCTAAATGTTTCATGATGTTTTCTAAATTCAGTTTTAAAATATTGAGTCTTTATTTTTAGTGATAGAGGAAGGTCAAAACGGTTGTTTCAATCAGGCTGGCTACGCTTCGCTTAAGCGTGACAATACCAACCGCAAGCAGGTAAAGGAACATCAGCATCAGCAGAGGTCCAACTCGGCCGAAGCTGTCAGAGATATTGAGCTCGAGGATCCTAGTGAGGTAGCCAATCGCAGAGAGACCGCTAAGGATGATGCCAGCTATCCCCAGCCAGCGGTTTTCAAACCCGCGCAAGAGGGCGATCCCAAAGAAGAGAGCGGTGATTAATAAGATGGCGGAGGCTGTGCCACCGAAGATCGATGCAACTTCATGGGTGAAGAGGGTCAACGTCCCGTAGGTGTCGCTCGCTGATTCTGCTGTGGAAATGTGCTGAACGACGGCCGGGAGCGCAAAGCCATCAAGCACAGTTGCAACCGAAAATAGGATCATGCTAAAACCTGTTCCAATAAAGGCCATCATGCCTGCGCTAGCCTGACCTTTCTGGACCGAGTCACGTGCAAAGACACCCGCCCCAAACACAAGTAGCGGCACAACAACCAAGATGAGCACGTGTGAAATGTGCCACCCTTGTGTTTGTGAGAAGAGCATAATTTCGTCAAGTGTTTCGGGAGGAAAATTATCCCGTGTTGCCCCCTCAGCAAGAACGATGGGCAAAACGCGAAAAATACTGATGATTGCGCCGAGTATCAGGGCGATACCGGCTTTCCTTGTTAGATCTTTTTCCATTAGATTTTTCCTTTGATTTTAGGTAGTGATGTTTTTGATTGAATAGGCTCAAGCCATTTATCCAACGCTTGCATCAAGCGGGATTTGATGATTGTTTATTGCTGTCCTAGTGAGTTTATTTAGAACATGCCATGCCGCTTCTTGACGTTCAATATCAAAGAAGTGGTCCTGTTTCATCTCTTCCAGCGGTCCGACCATTCGCTTGGGGCGCGACATGTAAGAACCGCCGTTTGTAAATTCATTTTCTGACCCGTTTAGAACATCAACGTATCGTTTTGCACCTGAGGCAATCGGCTGATCTAACCCCAAAGAAGCACCCAGTAAAGGCATGATCTTGGTAAAGATAAACTTTTGGATCCCCTTTGCATGGCGGGCCGCATTGGTGCTCAGGTTTGATCCGGGTGAGACGGCAAACACAGAAAGGCGATCTCCAAATTTGCGAGCCATCGCCGCCGCCCACCACGATGAAAAGACTTTGGTGACGGCGTAGTATTGGGTTGAATTAAACAGTTCCGGTTTGCTGCCTTTGGCAAAGGCGGTCATGGCGTCGTGTAAAGTATTGCCAAATTCGGCCGGGGTACCTTTCACAAAGTCATAGAACTTGAATCCCATCATCGCTGGCAAATCATCGCGCGCGGCTTCAGAGCCAGCAATCACTAATCGAGCGCCATCAGCTAAGATTCCACCATTGAGCAGATTTAGAGTCATGATGTGATGGCCAATCAGAGAGCTTGCAAAGGATAGTTCAATCCCGTCTGTGCTTTTTGTCATTTCATCGCCTGACAGCATTCCTGCGTTTAAAAGTAGGGCGTCTATTTGAGTTCCCCTCTTAATCAACTCTTGGCTGGCAACCTGCGAGGATGTCATGTCTGACAATTCAACGGCTAGGGTTTCAAAGGGATTGCGGCCGACACGTTCAATCAGTGCCTGTTGAGCGACATTCGCTTTCGCTTGTGTGCGGCAAGCTAAGATCACTCGGCCGTAGCCTGCTTCGGCCAATTGTGCGGCCGCTTCAAAACCTAGTCCTGAATTTGCCCCCGTTACGAGAGCGGTTTTTTGATTAAATTGATTTGTTATGTTTGATGAAGCCATGAGGATTCTCCTAGTTTTGGTGATTGGTAAACGGTGCTAAACCGACCATCGATTACTCTTCTAAAAAAGTAGGCATTGTTTCTTAGGCTGGTTGAGCCATCTCGCTCAATTCTTGAGGCTGTTTTTCTAATCCTTGGATGATGCGGATTCCGAAGGCTAGTAGCCACGCTTGGGCTCCAAACAGATAGCCTGCACTGAGCATAAAGTTGTCATGCATCTGGACATCGATCACCCCAAACGTCAGGGCGATGATGCCTACCACTCCGTACAAGACTCCGATTTGGCCGAGAGTGTGACGGCCGTAGCCGTTTGATAAGCCAAATCCAAAGAGCGCTACACTGATCAAGACACCAACAAGCGAGAGACCGCCAAATGTGGTTGCCATCGTGTGGGTAAAGGTCTGGATCATTTCTGCCGTTGCCAGGTCGGCCGCAGATGCTGTCAAAACAACTTCGGCCGTTTGCGGGAGCAGCAACCCATCAATCCAAACTCCTGCTGCGTAAAACAACATGCCTATGCTGCCAAAGACAATTGCTGCGAGCCCCACGTTCCCCTGTTTGCGATTATTGAACCCTTTAAAGAGGGTGATAAAGCCGATGATGAGCAGGGGGACAGACAGAAAGCCCATAACGTGAGACAAAATCCAGCCCGGTAAAAGAGAAGTCTCTGTCACTTGGGCAACTGTTTCCGGTGGAAAAGTGCCGAAATTTATTTGTTCATTCAGCAGGATTGGGAATAGACGGGTGAGGTTCAGAGCGGCGCCGATCAAAATTGCGATGCCGCCGAAATTTTTTGTTTGTTGCATGATTTTCTCCATTGGCCCTCTATCTGTTTTGTGGATAAAGGTGCTGGTTTTATTAAAATTAATTATGGACCGATTGGTACACAATTGCAATTATGGACCAATCGGTTTAGAATTGCAAGCACGAATTACATTTCAGAAAAAACAACACAGGAAAACCAAACTATGGCGGCTGGAAGACACAGATCATTTGATAAAGACCTTGCACTAGAAAAGGCGATGCGGCTCTATTGGAAAAATGGGTATGCAAACACCTCCCTCTCAGATTTAACCGGAGAACTGGGCATTAATAAGTCCAGCTTTTATGCGGCGTTTGACAGTAAAGAGAAACTTTTTATTGAGGCGCTGGATCGGTACACGCAGCAACAGCTCCAGCCCACTTTGCAACAGCTTCTTGATCCGACTCAGCCAATTGACCAGCGTTTACGCACCTACTTGAGAGCAATTGCACGCGTATTTTCTCCCCCCAATTCCCCCGGCGGCTGCTTTATGGTAAACAGCACGTGTGAATTTGCGGCCGCAGACATGCCAGAGCAGGCAACTGAATTTATTTCAAATTTGGTTCAGAAGCAGAAGCATCGGCTGATCGATTTTTTTACCCACGAGAAAGAGAAAGGCAACCTCAAGAGTGAAAGCTCCCCCTTGGCTTTGGCTTTATTTCTAATGTCGATTAACAGCGGGATCGCGGTGCGTGCCCGTAGCGGCATTCCGCTAGAAGAGCTAGATGAGATGATTAACCATGCGGTTCAAACCTTTGTTTGACACATAGTTACCACGCTAACCTAAAACCGAAAAACTACTATCAGGATTCACTTCCCGATTGCGCGAGAAAAAGCCAGCGTTGATCGTTAATCCGATGTTTGGGAGCTTATATTGCAACGGTGTAGCATCATGATCCTGCCCGTTTTCACACATCGAAATGATTTCAGACAGCATGTGTCCGGCCCCGGCCGCATTTTTGAACTGATTCCCGCTTGAGCCAATCGCCATGTAAAAGCCGTCTAGGCTCGACCGGTCATAAATTGGAATCCAATCGTCTGATACATCGTACAAGTCCACGACACCCTTTGGTTTTTCAGGGATGGGGAGGTCTGGGATCCGTTTGGCCAGCCGGTACACCTGAGCCTTCCACTGGGATTCAGTCAGAGCGCCGTCAAATACGTCCGGATCATCGATCCACTCTTTGGTGTCACATTCAGGGTCTTCACTACCGACTAAAATCGAGGCACCAACTTCCGGCCGAAAGTAAACGGATGAGTCTCCGTCTGAGACATGGATTCCGTCAGTCTCAAAGTTAAATCCGGCCGGTGATGGTACGTGATGGACCTCATGGCGTAGCGGCCGGGTTTTGACCTTCATGCTCTTCTCGACACCCGCCATCCGGTTAATCACACCGGAATGGGGACCAGCTACATTAATGACGATCGGTGAGTCGATAACGGTGCCATCGGCCAGAGTAACCCCCTGCACTCGATTATCCGCCTGTCGAATCTCAATCACTTCGCTATTGAATTGGAACTGACTCCCTTTGGCTTCGGCCGCCCGCATCAAATTATGTGCTGAAAGCTGTGGATCGCTCACATACCCAGAACCGGGGGTGAAAATGGCTAAATCAACGCTTTCGTCTGATTCGTCCCAAAAGTTATCCATCTCCGGCCGGCGTGGGGGCCAATTAGATTTGGTTGTAAACAGTGGCATCTTTTCTTTAAGTTTGGCTCCATTCCAGATCTCATATTCAACCCCGACCTGCTCGTACAGATCCAGAATATGTTTGTATCCGTGCACTTGATTCGGAATCCAAATCGTGCCGGTGTCGTGATATTTGGCGTAGCCCAGCTCGTCTTTGGCTTCAAGATATTCTTCCCAGTTTTGCCAATACCAAAAGTTGTCGTAGGCAAACGCAGTCCCTTCAAACGTGGAATAGTGGGCCCGAATAATGGCGCATGAATTGCTTGTTGGCCCAAACCCGGCCGTGGGCAACTTGTCGATATTCAGCGTCTTAAATCCCTTTTTCGCTAGCTCAAACGCCACCGCACAGCCGATTACTCCGGCACCGATTATGATTGCGTCTACATTTTTAGTCATTTTAGTTCCTCATTGGTAGGGGCGAGATACGCCCGAATAATCTAACAATAAAACTCAACTTGCTGGTGGATCTCGCCCGATGGCATTCACACCTTTGCCGGGAATAGAAAAATTGTTGCCATGCCGCGGGAGAGATCCTCT
>JAHDGV010000343.1 GCA_020631655.1 Chloroflexota bacterium
CTGACCTCCGGTCAGACCATCACCGCCCCACCATCAATATTGATCGCTTGCCCCGTCATGCCGCGCCCGGCATCGCTGGCGAGGAGCAGAGCGAGCGACGTAATCTCGTCACATTCGATGAGGCGCTTGAGCGGTGTTGTGCCAGCTAACGCCTGCACCGCATCTTCATGGCTCATGCCGGTCCGTTCGATGATGTTGGCGATGGTTTGATCGGTCATCGGGGTGTCAACATAGCCGGGGCAGATGGCGTTGACCGTGATGTGCGGAGCCAGCTCAACGGCCAACGAGCGGGTCAACCCCAACACGCCGTGTTTAGACGCGTTGTAGGCTCCGATATATTTTGAGCCGACTTTCCCAGCGATCGAGGCGATGTTGATGATCCGGCCGGACTTTTGGGCCAGCATCGGTTGCACGGCCGCTTTGGTTACGTAGTAAACGCCGGTCAGATTGACGGCGATTGTTTTGTGCCACAGCTCATCGGGATGGGTTGCAAACTTATGACTACCGGAAATTCCTGCATTGTTGATCAACACATCCAGCCCACCTAGCGCTTCAAGCCCTTGGGCTACAAATGCGTTCACCGATTCCAAATCAGAAACATCCACGGTGATTGCGTGGGCCGTTCCACCTGCTTGATTGATGGCGTCAGCCACGGCCGAAATTTCACCGTCACTACGGGAGCCTAGCACAACGTGTGCGCCTGCTTTGGCAAAGCCTTCGGCCAAGTCTCGGCCGATGCCCCGACCAGCTCCGGTGATCATTACTTTTTGATTGGTTAAGTCAAACATATCTCAAATTTTTTCCGTCCGTCACAAAACTGTGACATATTGTAGGGATGGGTTTCAAAAGATGCAAGCGATTCAAGAAAATTTAGGTTGTTGGCGGTTGCCAGTCTGGTGCGAGCAAGCGGCGTTTGCCATCAGTCGAGAGAGCCACGTCCGGGTCATCCCGTTCTTTTCGATCCCACAGCGAACAGGTGACTTGCAAATGGCGGGTGTCGAGGGCTTCGCAATAGTTGGTATAAGCACACACCCTTACCTGCTCTCCCACTCCCAGCTTCATTTTCAAAAACCAGTCAGGGTCAGCCAAACTTTGACGTGCGGCCGCAATAATATCGGCGCCGCCTTCTTGCAAAATCGCCTCGGCCTGTTCAAAGCCGTGGATACCGCCAGCCGCCACAACGGGGGTTTCAAAACCTGCACCACGTACCGCGTCACGGATCAGTTTGGTTGCGGTCAGATTCCGGCCGAACGGCCCAAACTCGTCAGACGTAAATTGGGGCATGCACTCGTATCCACTTTGCCCAGTGTAGGGATAAGCGGCCGCTCCAACTTTGGGTTGCTGAGCATCTTCAAACTTGCCACCCCGTGACAACGACAAGAAATCCATCCCCGCTTTGGCAAATTCAACCCCGAAATAAGCCGCATCATCCGGCCGTGAACCGCCGTCTATGATTTCGTTGGCCAAAAAGCGACAGCCAACCACCATCTGATCCCCAACCGCTTGGCGCACCGCCCGGTAGACTTCGAGCGGCAAACGCACCCGTCCGGCACGATCCCCACCGTACCCATCGGCGCGCGTGTTGCGGGCGGACAAAAACGATGACATGGTATAGGCGTGAGCATAGTGGAGCTCAATCCCATCAAAACCGGCCTGCTGTGCGCGACCGGCCGCGGCCCCGAACAGGCCGGGCAACACCTCGGGCAATTCGCGGATGTGATCCAGCGCGACATCGGTTACTCGTTCGCGATAACCAAAGGCATACGCCTCGTATTCTCGCGCAGTCAAAACCTCTGCCAGTGCTTCGTCAGTTAGCTCGGGCAATTTTTGGCGGATCTCATCATCCTCAAGTTTGTTGTAAAAATATTCACGATGCCGGTCAGTAATTTTTAAATATCGTTGAAAATATTTTTCGGCCGTCGGCCGACGATTGATGCGCAAAAAATCGATCAGCTGAATAAAGAGTTTGGTTTCACCCTCGCTGGCTTCTCGCACCGTTTCAACCAGTTTGTTGAGCCCCTCGATGTATCGATCATGGCCGATGCGTAAAAGCGGCCCGCTGGGTATGTTTCGAATGCCGGTAGCTTCGATCACAATGGCCCCCGGCTTACCTTTGGCAAAGCGGGCATACCAGTCGAGCACGTTCTGAGAGACTTCGCCGTCCTCGGTGGCTCGCCAAGGCACCATGGCCGGAACCCACGTGCGCTGATTCAGGCTGAGCGAGCCAACTTGTAGCGGGGTAAACAGAAGCGAGCTTTCAGCCTCTTCACGTGTCGGCCATCGGCCGGGATTTGGTTTATGTTTGATTTTTTCTTCAGGTTTCCACATGACTGGCTGTTGGCTATTAGCTCTTGGCTTCTAGCCTCTTGATTTAAGATTAATTTGATCTGCTTCCCAAACTGATTTTGATTTGGGAATTTTCTTCGGTTAAGCCTACGAAGCCGATGGCTAATAGCTAAAAGCTAAGAGCCATTCACTGTTCCACCACCCGCAACCGTCAACTCGTGCCGCACATCCCATAACTCTGGGAAAAAGCGATATTTCAACGTCGGTTCAAGATACTTTTCAACAAATGTTCCGCCGGTTCCTTGCGCCTCTCCACCGATCATTCGTTTAACCATTTGGATGTGGTTGTGCCGCCACGAAGCAAGCGAACGATCCATCTCGACGCAGGCCTCATACAGGCTAAAAAGCTGAAAATGGTCCCAGCGATTTTGATAGATTTCGATAATCGGCCGGCCGGATCGCTCTACAACACCCACAAAAGCGCTGTGGAGCGTTTTGGGATGGGAGGCAAGAATGCCGGGCCAGAGGCTTTCGGCCCAGTTAGCGTAGCGTTCCCCGGCCGTTTCTGCCAAACCAGCTAGCACTTCAAAATCTCTAAACTGGCGTGACTGAAGCCCACTAGACGATTCGAGGTATGGCCGAAATTCTTGAAAGTCGGCCGCACTAAGCATTTCTAAAACACCGAGCTGTGTATCTGCCACTTTTAAAATGCGGGCCATCCGCTGAATGAGCCAAGTTGCCTGTGCCAGATCATCCTTTTCCAGCAGATCAATCGTCCGGCCGGTGTCATGGATAAGCTGTTTGAACCACAGCTCAAACACCTGATGAATAATCACAAACAGCATCTCTTCAGGATGGGGTGAAATCTGGATTTGACTGCCAAGCAGAGCGTCGGTTTGGATGTGTTTGGTGTAATTTAGTTGTTCAGTTTTAAAGTCTGACATATTTTTCGTAGGGGCTAGGCATTCGCACCGAGCCACCTTGATCATGAGAAAATGTACAGCGAATGTCTCGCCCCGGAAATATCGAATATTTCTCTCATACGGGACCTGGATTAATGTCGGGGCGAGACATTCGCATCAAAGTAGATTTCAAATCATAGGTTCGCCATTGCGAATGCCTAGCCCCTACCGTAGTTTGAACCGCTGAATTTTGCCCGTGGCCGTTTTAGGTAATTCATCCACAAATTCGATCTGGCGCGGCCGTTTGTACGGTGCGATCGCTTGGCGGCAGTGCTCGATTAGTTCAGATGCCAACCGGTCGGCCGGTTCAAAGCCTGCGTTCAGCGTCACAAACGCTTTCGGCTTCACCAGATCATCTGCATCTCGCCAGCCAACGACGGCGCACTCAACCACGGCCGGGTGTTTGATCAGAGTCGCTTCAACCTCCATTGGAGAGACCCAAATTCCGCCTACTTTTAACATATCGTCAGAACGCCCTTCGTGCCAATAATAGCCATCTGCATCTTTTCGAAACTGATCCCCGGTTGAAAACCATTCCCCCTGAAAGGTGCGTTTACTGCGGTCATACTGATGCAGATAGCTGAGTGCAATTGTGTCGCCACGCACCATCAAATTGCCGGGTTCTCCATCAGCTACGGGGTTTCCATTTGGATCAACCAGCTTGAGATCAAATCCTGGAACCGGTTTGCCGCTGGCCCCCGGCCGCATGTCGTCGGGACGGTTTGAGATGAAGTTGTGATAGACCTCGGTACAGCCTACCCCATTGACAATCGGTATCCCGGTTCGGGACCGCCACTGCTCCCAAATTGCGGCCGGCAAGTTCTCCCCTCCCGATACACACAACCGGACAGATGACAAGTCATATTTCGTTTCAAAACCGGCCATCGACAAAGCGATGGCGTAGCCTGTGGGGGCGTTATAAAAAATCGTTGGCTTAAAACGATCAACCATTTCGAGCAGATTGGTTGCTTTGCGTGGCGAGCCCGAGAACAGCACAACTGAGGCCCCTACATACCACGGGAACAGCAAATTCCCTCCAGTACCATAGGTAAAAAAGAGCTTGGCTCCAGCAAATGTCCGGTCATTTTCGGTGAGACCCAGCGTCTGCTTACCCCAATATTCTGAAATCAACGGCAGGTCTTTGTGTGCGTGCAAAATCCCTTTAGGTTGCCCCGTTGTCCCACTGGAATAGTTGAGCGTGCTGATGTCTTCGCGATGGGTTTGTACTGTTTCAAAATCGGCCGATTCATTCCCAATCCATGCTGGGTAGAAATGTGTTGAATCATTAACCTGATCACCAACAACGATGATGTGTTTGAGGTGCGGTTGATCGGCCGCGATTGGAGCAAATGTATCCCACAGCGAACTGTGGATGATCAGCGCTTGGGCTCGGCAGTCGCGCAAAATATAGTCGAGCTCGCTACTGGTCATAAGCGTGTTCAGTCCGGCCGCGATGCCCCCCATCTTCAAAACGGCAAAAAAGCTGGTGACCCACTCTGGCTGGTCGAGGCAGAAGATTGCAACCGTCTCCCCAAACCGGACATCATGCCTGCACAATGCGTTGGCGATTTGATTCGCCTCTTGGTTCACTTCAGCAAAAGTCAGATTGCGCTCAAGACTAAACAAGGCTGTTTTTTCCGGCCGTTCGCGCACATTTTTCTCGAGAATTTCAGCCGCATTGTAGTAGGTGGGAAGGTCTTTTGCTTTGAGAACCATAGAGAACGTTTTTATCAATCCTTGAATTTTTTCAAGATGGCAACATTGTGCCTTACTTCCAATTTTTTAGCCAAAAGTTTTGATCGATTGGGGGCCATCTACCGGCCGGATGCATTACCCGTTGTCTAAACATTTTTGCGATCCGAAATAATATTCCCTATCATGTTGCCCAAGACGTTCGTTGACTATCATTCACCCTTTGCGAACCAATCTCAACGACTCAATCACCCTACACACCTAAAAATCTAAAGCTTTAAGTGGGCCGGCCTATGTCTCGCAGGCCTACTTAAAAGGAATGAAAAGCGATTATGGATACCGCAAAAAGTAGCCCCCTATTTTTTTTGGCATCGTTTATATTTTTTGTCGGCAGTATTCTGTGGATATTTGGCCCCAACAGCGGGTTTATTGGCATTGTATGCTCAATTCTCGGCGTGGTGTTTTTTGCGCTCGGCCTGATTAAGATGGGGCAAGAAGGCAAAACAAAACAAATTCAGACTGACAATAGCAAAGCTCGGCCGGAACAGGAGCAGACTGACAAGTAAAAACACAGGCCCAACTGCATGGGTTAAAGTACAATTGGGGAACCATGAAAAAAGCTGAAAAAGTAGCCGAAATCGGCCGCATACTCGAAGAACTCTATCCCAACCCGCCGGTGCCGCTTGATCACACCAGCGACTACACGTTGCTTGTGGCTGTACTGCTCTCAGCCCAATGTACCGACAAGCGAGTGAACCTAACCACCCCTGAGCTGTTTGCCAAAGCAGATACCCCCCAAGAGATGGTCAAGCTGAGTGTGGAAGAGATCAAGGAAATCATCCGGCCGTGTGGTTTGTCACCGCGTAAGAGCCAAGCGATTTGGGATTTGTCCCATATTTTGCTGAACAAACATGGGGGAGA
>JAHDGV010000344.1 GCA_020631655.1 Chloroflexota bacterium
CCAGCGGCCGGTGGCCCGAAATATAGGGGGGATTGGTATCCGCCTCATCACTGGTTACAAAGAAACAAATTCCTTGATAGTTCATCCGCTCGTCGATCTCCACATTGGTGATGATTCGGCCGCTACCCAGCGTGTCCCCGATCTGGTAATTGGTCGAGCCACTCAGAATCTGGTTGTCGCTAAAGTTGTAGGCGGCATAGGTGCCAGAGCTGTAAGACCCTTCTTCAATCGGGGGGCCGGTGAAGGTTCGACTCTGAACCGTACCGATCCATCCCACCAAAAACGCCGATTTGGCCGAGCGGCCGGAAATATTGCGAGCCGTCGCAGAAGTTATGGCTGGTTGCAAAGCGATACACGATCGGGGCCATGTCAGCGCCGCTGATGATGTAGTCGGGGTCCAGCGCTTTGCCCGCCTGATAGGTCGATTCACACAGATCGATATCAACCTTCATATGGTCCACATAGGCATATTGATCTTGGAAGTTGACGTACATCGGCATCGTCATGTTATCGCCGTCAAATGGATCGGTTCGGTCTTGATTGAAATAAAGTTCGCAGGTCAGTTGGGGATCGGTTGGATCGGTAAAATCTACCACATACATCGCCCCATAGTTCCGGCCGTGGGCGCTGGTGCTGCGTGCGGCCCAGACCATTTTGTTGGCCCCATACGGCTCGGCCCAGTAGCCGCCGATCCCGATTTGATTGCCGTCAGGCTCGGTTAAAGTTGGTTGATAGACTGATAGAAGTTCGGGGGTGAAACCGCCGGTGTCTAGGCTGTCGCGCCAGCCGTTGATCCGGTAGATGGCCATCCCGGTTGAGGCTTGGTCGGCCGAAACGATCATCAGATCACCAATGAACGAGAAGAAGCCGGTCACACCGGTGTCGCCCAGATGGTCCCATGATGCGACTTCTTGTCCGCGCCAGTCGTTCCCTGGCTCAAGGGTGTAGTAAAGGGTGGCGTCGTCTTCAAACGGAGCGCCGTAGCTCCAAAAGTCGCTGATGATGAACGGGGTGTACAGCCGGCCGGATACGGTTTGCCAAAACGGGCTTTCCGCATAGGTGTCACCCGTTGTTGGATCATAGACGTGTGAGTTCCCCATCTGCCAATAGTTGTTGGTCCACAGGTACGCTTTGCCGTCGTCAAAAACCGTTTTGGTGGCGTGGGCGTGTTGCCCCTGCCCGTTGCGGCAGACTCCTTCGTAGCAGTTGACGTAGCGGACAAATTCCGGGTTCATCGGGTCGGCCAGATTCCACGAGCTGTCCCAGTTTTGCAGGGTCACGTGGGCGTCTGAACTGCCGGGGCTTTCGGGCAAAAGTAGCACGGCTGGGCCGACGGTGCTGATGATGGCTGAGCGGCCGGCATCTGTCGCCGTTTTGACGATGAAGTCACCCTGTTGCCCATAATCTTGATTGGGCGGGTAGTCGATGACCAGATCATCCTGAGAATTGACCTCGGTGATCGAGTATCCTGCTAACCCGATGGCTAGTGAGCCAAGTAAAATTTTGAACCAAATTGATCGAAACATATCCACCTTCTCCTGCTAATTTTTGAGCGGAAAGTTGAGGGGGTTAAGTACAAATAAATAACTTCTATTGGATTGTCATTCCTGCGAAAGTAAAAGAAGTCATTCTGTTTGTATCGCCCTGGACTCCCGTCTGCGCGGGGGTGACGGCTTAACTCATCAAAGCATGATTGTTTGTTTTTAGTACGAGGTCGTTGCTGTCAAGATTGGTTTTAGCGATGCACTAGTGCTTCGCCCAACTTCTTTTGCAAGGATGCTAACCCAAAGCGGCGAAGCCTAACGTGTTTGGCCCGTTTTAAAAGCTAGTAATTTTTTTTTGGTTAAACACTAGGCGATTTATCTAAGCGGGATAAATATCAAGGTTTAGTGTAAATTGACTCGAAAGATTGGTTGTAATGTGAAATACGGTCCGGTTGATCGATGGTTTATGTTTGGGTGCAGTCAAAAGTTGTGGGGAAGATTTGTTGTCCGTTGCCTATTATCCGTTGTTTATTGCCCATTTCCGGCAGATCGTCTCGTTTGCTAAAAACAATCCGGCCAAGCCAACTCGCTGCCATTAAACGCGCCCTTTATGTTTTGCGTGGAGGAGCTTGGCTCGTTAAGGTTGAAAATAACCGTTCGATGTTTTGCACCACGGCCGGGATATGGTTTTCAAACCCGAATTTGTTGGCAAAATAAATCACAAAAAACTGCTTACGCATCGCTTCGTATTTAACCCGATCCCAGAAATGATCCCCAATCGGCTCAGCATAAAACCGGAGCAATCGCTCAACAAAATCCCGGCCGAAGTTGCGATAAAACCCGGCAAAATCGACGGCCGGGTCTCCCCATGCCAAATCGCTAAAATCGATAACGGCGGTCAAGCTTGGCTGATCAAAATCGACGAGTAGGTTGTTGGTTCCCAGATCAGAATGGACCATGCACGGCCGCACATCTGACCGCTGAGTGAGCTTGAGTTTGGTTTGAAAAAAGCGCTTGGCAACAAGGGCCGTGCTTGGCTTTAAAAGCGATTCGGCCGGTTCCCATAAATCTTGCCAAAAGTCTGCACCCCCATACGGGAACTGGGCCAAATGGGGATGAGAAAAGTCTAGGCCGTGCAGGGCGGACAAAAATCGGCCGAGCTGACGCAACAATAACTCCTGATGTTCGGCCGAAAGGGCGGCAAACTTTTCTGGCGCAAAACGCTCACCCGCCAGCCGAGGGTAGGCGATAAAATCTTCAGCCTCGATAGTTGGGTTGGGGATCGGGATGGGTGATTCTGGCGCAAATGATTTGAGGAACGCTTTCTCAAGTTCAAACTGTCGGCCGGGGTGGCGAATAAAGCGGAAGATCTGCGACTGATTCACATCAACCACCACATTGCTCCAGCCGCTTTTGATCAGTTCGGCCGACACAATATCCCCTAAAAAAATAGTTTGAACACGTTTTAGATAGTCGTTGTCTGAGCCTGTTTTCATGAGAGACAAATTTTAGGTGATAATAAGAGTTACTACAGTGCTTGGCTCATTGAATGATATAACTCTGCTGTGTCAGTTTTATAGATTGCCGCTAAAAAGCCACAACATTTTATGCTAAAGATTCAATTACGCTCCATCACACTAATTCTTATAGTTCTATTCTTTGTTTTTGCCGGTGTAAAACTGGCTCATGCAAACGAGCCTTTTGCTGAACCAGATTTGATTAATCAAACTGATAACCGGTGCGAACCGCTCGCTTCACCTACCGGACTAATCGTCAATGTGTCGACCGTTAGCGAGTTGGTAAACGGGGTCAATTCGGCCGTGCCAAACACCACGATTCTCATCGCTGATGGCGTCTATGACTTGGACGGTGCCTACTTGCGCATCGACGTACCAAATGTCACTTTGCGCTCTGCCAGCGGTAACCGAGAAGCGGTTGTGCTAGACGGGAACTATGACACCACTGAGATCATTCAGATCGTCCGGTCAAACGTGACTGTAGCAGATATTACCCTGCGTGAGGCGTTCTACCATCCGATTCATGTTAGCTCGTCAGATGAAGGTGGGGATGTGTTGAACACGCTGATCTACAACGTGCACATCATCGATCCAGGGGAGCAGGCGATCAAAATCAACAAAGCGGGAGACGGCGTTTACACCGATGACGGGGTGATCGCTTGCTCGCGCATCGAGCTGACCGACACCGGCCGGCCGTTTATCCGCAACAACTGCTACACCGGCGGCATCGATGCCCATCAGTCGCGCAACTGGCACATTCGAGACAATCACATCGAAGGATTTTGGTGTGACAGTGGGCTGTCTGAACATGCGGTGCATTTTTGGCGCGGCAGTCGGGATACGCTGGTGGAGCGGAATAACCTGGTTGACAACGCACGTGGGATCGGCTTTGGTCTCAGCACCTCGGGCAACGGCCGGACCTTTCCAGATGCCTGTCCGGCCGCAGGCGACAGCTACGTCGATCACTTCGAAGCGGTGGCCCGCAACAACTTCATCTCGGCCGATGACGAGGTACTATTTAACTCAAATTCAGGCTTTGACTGCGGCGTGTGTGTCTGGAACGCCTGCGGGGTTGAGGTCTATCACAACACGGTGGCTTCGACTCAGGTTCCCTTTTCTTCAATCGAGTGGCGTTTTGACAACACCGAAGCGCTGATTATGAATAACCTTGTGACACACAGCATGAGAGATCGGGGTGGTCAGGCGACGGTGAGCAACAATTTAGAAAATCAGCCGCTTTCGATTTTTGTAGATGTCTCAGCTGGGGATCTGCATTTAAACGCATCTGCTGGTCTGGCGATTGACCAAGCGTCTGCAAGTGGGAGTGTCAACGAAGATTTTGATGCACATCCTCGACCCGTTGGCTCAGCGGCCGATATCGGTGCGGATGAGTTTAACAGTCAGCCCGCTCAACCGATTGAGTTTAACTTCTTTCAATATTTGCCTATCGCTCCATAAACGGAATAAAGAAACGTCTCGCAGGGGGCCTGTGGCATGTGTTCCAACTAATGTATTGTTATAGGGGCGAGCCATCGCTTCAGATGAGTGTGACAAACAAAGATTGCCACCTTCACCTGGCGATGACTAGCCCCTACGATTCAACGTCAACTGTAGGGGCTAGTCATTCGGGGGAAACTCTTCAATTTTGGGGTCAATATTGCCGAATGGCTCGCCCTCGCCCTGAAATGGTAATATTGTGTTCCCTAATCCCACAAACAAAATAGCGTTTCAGGAGAACGGAATTCATGCCCCATCGGTTTTGTGGGATGGGTCGGATCTAGGCGCAAGTTGCGCAGACGGCCGAACAAAATCGGCAAGCCTATTGTCGCCTCCATGCGGGCCAAGGGTGCACCAAAGCAAAAGTGGGGGCCACGGGCAAAGGTCAGGTGTTTGTTGGCATTTGAACGGCCGATATGAAACTTGTCTGGCTCTGGAAAGATGCGGGGGTCCCGATTGCCACCGCTCAGCATCGTTTGCACCATGTCGCCCGCTTTTAATGTTTGGCCGTGCAAAACCACATCCCGCTTAACCAAACGGTGGGTCGTCTGCACCGGTGCTTCCCAGCGCAACACCTCTTCAATCCCGTTGCTTAATTTGGCGGGATGGCTGACCACATCCCCCACGTTGACCCCTTGGCTTAAAAAGCACCAAATGGCGTTGGAGAGCAGTGACGCGGTTGTTTCGAGACCGCCAAAAAAGGTGATGGCGGTGTTCGAGACGATTTCATCGTCCGTTAAATCTGTCTCTGGGGAATGGATCATCTGGCTTAAAACAGAGTCGTTTGGCTCTCGTTTTAGATGCTCAACCAGGCGCATGACATACCGGTGGAATTCCGCCATTGCCTTTGTTGCTTCGGCCTGAATGGCAGGGTCTTTGCGCACGTTGGCTGCCCCTTGAGCTAGTTTTTCATACAGCTCCACAAACGTTTCACGATCCCCAATCGGGAATCCCAGCACGGTGGTGACCGTCAGCAGGGCTAGCTCGTCGGAGAATGTTTTGTCGAGATCGGCCGAACCATCTGCGATCACCGCATCAACCGCATTGTTGGCGATTTGGGCCATAATGTCGGCGTACGAGCGGCGTAGAGGCTTCGGCCGGAACGGGGTGGCAAACGGCACCCGCTGGCGCTGTTGCGGAGGCCCATCAGTGCTCAGCATCATCGGCCCCAGCGTGGCCGCAATTTGGGAGTGGTCGTCTTCAAGGCTAAAGGTCTCCCAATCTTTTAGGATGGCGACCACATCGTCGTAACGGGTGACGAGCCACATATTGATGTCGGGGCACCAGCTGACCGGCTCGTGGGCTAAAAGCTGTTGAAAAAGCGGATATGGGTTGTCGGCCAACTGCTCGACGGTGATTG
>JAHDGV010000345.1 GCA_020631655.1 Chloroflexota bacterium
GCACTGCCTAAATACTGACTTAAAGCGGCCCCTGCATTCGCCTGCATCAATGGTAAATACCATGCCAGCGGAAGCAAAGTCGCTACGATAATAAATATAATGCCTCTTGTTTTCATACTGTCTCCGAATAAGCTTTATTGATGGTTTGAGTGTAGCGGAACATTGTTTGGCCATGGTTAAGGGCAATTTAAACCAACCTTAAATTTGGCTTAAATCGTCGCTTCGCTTACTCACGCAATCAGAGATTGCGCCCCAGCCGATCGCTAGATCGGCCACATTAACCATTCACAAATTCAACAATTCATTATTAATTATTAGAAACCCTCTCCACCTGTAGCCACTCTCCCCCAAACCGATCTCGCTTCCACTCCCCCACCAGCACCATCGGCTCCCATGAGCGCACCGGCCGTTTCGATTTGTCCCACGCCAGCACCAGCCCCTCCCCATCCGACACATAAAATCCTTTGCCACCGGTAAAGCTGGGCAAACGCCATCCCACCGTTTTAACCCGGCCGCTGGTTTGATGAAGCTGAGCCAACGGCATACTATTTTCTTCGTGTAGAAAGTCGGTCGGCCGTACACTAAATGGCATCCCCAAAATCTCCAGTTCCCAAGCAAAGCGATCCATAGCAGATTCACCTTCAATCTCCGGCACCATCTCCGTTGCCCCAAACAGCGACATCTGATTGTCCGCCACCTTCATCTCCCCCATCGAATTTCGATTCGGCCCTAACCCATCCAGCGCCCCACACCAGACCAAATGCTTAAGCTCTTTTTCTCGTAGTGGAACCCGTCGAACAAAATCATCAAAGTCCTCAAACAGCCCATTCTCCCTTTCTAAAAGGATGGTTTGAATCGTTGAGCGACGCAGATCTTTAACCCAGCCCAGTCCACAGTAGATGGCTTGTTGATCAACAAGTTTCCACTTTCGCTCGCTGAAATTTACGTGCGGACCAAACACCTTAAATCCCAATCGCCGCGCCTCGGCCACGTTGACCGATGGATGGGAGTAACCACCTCCGGCCCGCAGTCGGGCCGTCATAAATTCGGCCGGATAGTGTGTTTTGAGCCACGCCATCTGAAAAGACGGAATCGCATAGCTGAGCGCATGACCGGCGTTAAAACCGTAACCGGCAAACGCCTCAATCTGGTCCCACAGGGTTTGAGCGATGGCTTCATCAATGTCGTTTTTTGCTATCGCCCCCGCCACAAATCGCTCCCGCATTTCACGAATCCGGCTCCCCTCAAATTTTGACATCCCCTTTCGAATCGAGTTCGCCTCGGTCCAGTTGAGTCCGCCAACTTCAGTGCAGATTTTGAGCACATCTTCTTGGAACAGAAGCACCCCGGCCGTCTTTGACAAAATCGGTTCCAAAATCGGATGGGCATAGCTCACCTCTTCCTCACCCCGAATCCGGCGAATAAAGTTTTTCGCCTGCCCACCTGTTGCCGGACCCGGCTTAAAAAAGGCGTTTGCTAATGCCAATCCCCACGGATCACGCGCTTTGAGCTGGCGCAACGTCCGTTGAGACCCCGTGCTTTCACACTGGAACACCCCTAGCGTATCCCCCCGCTCGATCAAATCCCCCGTAGCTTCATCCTCTAGCGGAATATCTCCAACCCGTAGGGGTCGAAGGGGGCGGATCCGATCTGGCTCCGAAGATCCAACTTGTTTCCCGCCCCCTTCGACCCTTACAGAATTTTCGTTAATAATTTCAAGCGCAATCTCAATCACCGTCAGCGCCCGAATCCCCAGCACATCCATCTTAATCAGCCCCAGCGTCTCCACATCACGGAAATCAAACTGGGTGGCTAAAAACCCTTTTGGCGACAAAAACAGCGGGCAATGATCAGTCATCTTTTCCGGCGGCGAGACCACAATCCCACCCGGATGTAGCCCCATGTGGGACGGAAAACCACGGATGCGCATCGCCATCGTCAAAACTTCTCGCTCATGGTCGTTGGTGGCCAAATCGACCACCATTTCGGCCGTCGATTTTTGCCTGCGCTCCGGATCGGGATGCCGCCAAGAGCTGGGCAACTGCTTGCTGATTTTGCTGATCTCAGCACTGCTCATTCCGTATGCCTTGGCCGTCTCACGCACGGCCGACTTGGTGCGATAGGTGTTCACTGTTGAAACCAGCGCCACCCGATGCTCCCCGTACCGCTGACGAATAAAGCCCAAAACCGCATCCCGGCCGTTGCGTGACTCAAAATCTAGGTCGATATCGGGCAAACTTTTGCGTTCCGGGTTCAAGAAGCGCTCAAACAAAAGCTCATATTTCATCGGGTCTACCAACGAGATGCCCAAGCAATATGCCACCAAACTATTCGCCACACTCCCCCGACTCCCCATCAAAATATTGTTGGCCTGCACAAACTCAATGACCTCACCCAAAATCAAAAACAACGGCTCAAAATTGTGCTGGGTAATCAGATCCAGCTCTGCCTCAAGTCGAGCTTTTATAAAAGGCGACACTTCTTCGTATAGAGTTTGCAGTTTAGTTTCACACGTCTCCCGCAACACCTCGGCCGCCGATTTTCCTTCCGGCAGGCTTAGCACCGGCCACAGTGGACTCCCGTCTGGCAAACAGTCTCCGCACCGATTCGCAACAACCTCAGTATTCGCAACTGCCTGCTTAGAAACATCCGCGTCCATCTGTGCCAACCCGCGGCTCCCCCGGGGCCAGCCGACCCATCCCTTAACAGTTGGCAAATCGGCCGTTGCCACCCCCTCCAGCCGCACATTTTGATCGATGGCTTGCAACAAGCGGAACAGCTCCCGGTCGGCCGGATCAACGTGAAACACCGGCTCACACCATACCGGAGCCAAGCCGCTCCGGCCACCCAATGCCAACCACTCCGAACTTGAGCTCTCCCCCACCCCAAGATAACCATCCTCCCCAAATAAATTTGCCAACGCAACGCAGTCCGCTTCATCCCGGAACTCCCCATCCTCACACGCAATGCACACCAACCCTTGGCAAGATTGTTTGAATCGCTCCCATTCTATCCCCCCACCCTGCGTCTCCTTTTCAGTTTGATGGATGGTGCTAAGTTCGCATAGACTTTTATATCCTAAAAAATCTTTTGCCAATAATGTCAAGATCCCCGGCCGGCCGGTCCCCCCACCCCGTACACAGGCCATCATGCCGATGATGGGTTTCACGCCGCTACGCTGGCAGAGCTGAGCAAACTGCACCACCCCGTACATGCCAAAGTAATCGGTCAGGGCCAAGTGGCTCATCCCGTCAGCCACGGCCGCATCAACCAACTGCTCAAGACTGGCAGTAGCTCGGTGAAACGAGTAGCGGGAATGTGTACGCAAAAGGATCATATCAAAAACCTGCTCAACACAGGTTCCCTATTGTAGCTGAGTCCTGAAAATCCTTGAACCGATCTTTAGTTGATAACTTTTGGCACAACCAGCTTGAATGCGGTCCCTTTCCCGATTTCACTGCTGACGGACAATCTCCCGCTCAGATCTGTTGCAAGCCGTTTGCAAATGGCCAAACCCAAGCCCACTCCCCCATACTTCCGGCCGTAGGCATTTGTTTCTTCGGCCTGCATAAAAGGCTCAAAAATCATTTCTAACTTATCGGCCGAAATCCCTACCCCGTCATCCTTTATTTCAAACATCAAGCAGTCTTCCCCACCTTCAGAAATGATTAATTCAACCAGCCCGTTTTCAGTAAATTTAGTCGCATTCGACAAAAGGTTCACCAAAATTCGCTCGATCTTTTTCTTGTCTGTCCGAATCATTTTCGTCTCTGTTGAATCTTCAATCAAAAATCTATTTTGAGTTTCTTCGATCATCGGACTGATTAATACGAGCATCTCTTTTTTAAGCTCCCCTAAATCGACCTGATCAACATTCAACGATGTATCTCCAGACTCTAATTGCGAAATTTCAAGGACATCGTTGACCAGTGACAATAGATTTTTGCCAGCACTCACCACATTGTCGGCCGAATAAGCAACCTCTTCTTTAGCCATTGGGTCGTCCTCGTCCAGAATCTCCGTAATCCCTTCGCTATACCCGATAATTGCATTCAGCGGCGTGCGGAATTCATGACTAATCGTGGCAAAAAAGCGATCCTTAGCCACATTGGCAGCCTCCGCTTCAAAAAGCGCTTTTTGCAACGCGCTGGTCCTTTCAGCAATTCGATCCTCTAGCGATTTGTTCAACTCATCTAGATCATGGTTTGCGGCCAGCAAAGATTCTTTAGCAGATTCAAGCTCTTTATTTACAACGATAAACTCCTTCAAAATCGCAAAAAAGTTCCTGCGAATCACCTGAGCAATCGCCACAAAAACAACCGTCCATAACAACGTAAGCGCTACTTTCTCTATCGTACTATATCCATCATCTATGATGCCAAGCCACTGGTACGGCCCGTCTAAATACTGAAAAAATATCGTTGCCACAACCGGCACCAACGACCAATAGTAAAGTTTTGCGGAAAATAAAAATGCACCCATCAATAGAAAGATGGATAGTCCATTGATAAACACCCCGCCTGAATCACGATTATAAATCGAGAGAATTACGGTTGCCCCCATCACCATAAAACACAAAATAATTGAAAAGGCTCGGCGATACCCTAGCGAGTACATGCCATAGGCAATCACCAGCATGACCAACATAAATAACCCGGTTTGCAAAAAGCCCGACGAGCCAATAATCCAATAAACGGCCGACATGAAAATAATAGCGATCGCAGCCGGTAGCATGACCCCATTCCGCACCGCTTTTATGTTTGCTTCTGACTCTAAATCTTTGAGAGACTTCGTTATCCCATCGATCTGCGTTGAGATAATAAATTCACCAAAAAATGCCTGTTCGTCAAAGGATTCCGTGTCTTTAAATTTCGATAATAAATTCATAGTGGGATTGGGTTTAACTCTCTGGCAAAGGGGATAGGGTCCCAGACTAAACATTAGGATAGCCCCTACATAGTAAAGTTATTGATCTAAACTTTACAAGCTTGGTTTAGATCATTCCATCCTACCATGGTCGTCGTTCTCCTATGAATTGAGGATAAATGTACTTAATCTCTTAGAGGGATACATCGTTTTTAGCCGATCTGCCAGTTTCTGGGAAAACAAAAACGGCCGGATGTTAAATCACATCCGGCCGCAATTTTGTCATACAAAAAAGGGGTAATCCTTACTCATCCCCCTCCCCAGAGTCATCCTCCTCAGAGTCATCGTCTTCTGAGCCACCTTCATCGAAGTCATCTTCATCCATCTCGAGCGGATTGCTGAACGCTTCGGCAACTTCAGCTGGGATTTCTGCCAGCCATTCGTCACGATCTTCTTCAGAGATCAATCCGGCCGCAAACATCGCCTCTACATATTCCATTTCAGCTTGTATTGCCGCATCGATAACCGTCTGTGCATCTGTTCCAGCTTCGGCCGCAATCTCTTCAAAGCTCTGACCGCTTTCCAATGCTTCCCAAAGCGTCTCTTCATCTACTCCAAGGGTCGCAATTGCTACCTCAAACGGATCTTGGTATGACGTGCTGACCTCAAAGGCGATAAAGCCTGCCATCTCTTCACGAATCTCAGCCGCTTCTTCCTCACTGATCTCACCGGCCGCCAATTCTTCAGCGATGATAGCTTCTTCGGCCGCAACCAAGATATCTACAACTTGCTGTGGATCAACGTCGTTTTCTTCAGCGATCTCAGCCAAAGTCTGACCATTGTTCAAAGCGTCCTCAAGTGTCTCTTCATCGACACCGATCAGGTTCAGAACTTCATTAAAGCCGTCATCAGAATCTTCTTCATCATC
>JAHDGV010000017.1:0-8861 GCA_020631655.1 Chloroflexota bacterium
GATGAAACCCAGCCCGACTCCCTGCGGTTGGTGTATGGGGCTCGATTTTCTCCCCAGACATTTATGACACCGTTTCAGCGAGCCATTCATCAGTCCAAACGGTTACACAGCTTGGTTGGCCAAAGCCACGGCCGGATGCACATGGTGCTCAATCAGCGGGATTTGGAACGGGCTAAAACGGGTCAGTCGCTGGGCGCCATCTTAGCATTTGAAGGGGCACAGGCGGTTGGGGACAATGTCGCCAATATTCATAGGCTGTTTGAAACAGGCTACCGGGTCGCTGGCTATTGCCACTTTATCGACAATGCATACGCCTGCTCAAAACACGGCCGCAAACGGGCCGGTTTAACCCCAGCCGGCCGTGAGCTAACACAGCGCTGCGTTGATCTGGGGATGGCTTTGGACTTAGCCCACTTATCGGCCGCAGGTGTTGAAGACGTGCTCAAAATGACCTCAGATGTGCCTTTGCTCGTTTCACACACCGGGCTTAAAAGCTGGGTTGACAACAACCGGACGATCATCGATGAACAAGCTCAAGAAATCGCACGCCGGGGCGGTTTGATCGGCATCGGTTTTTGGGATGAGGTGTTGCGGGGCAATTCACCCAACGATGTGGTCGATGGGATTGAACATGCGATTGAGGTGCTGGGGGAGGACCATGTCTGCTTTGGCTCAGACTTTGATGGAGCAATTCTGCCATCTTTTGATATTAGCCAACTACCGGTGTTAACCCACCTGATGTTCGAGCGAGGGATGTCTGAGGCTACGGTCCAAAAAATAATTGGCGGGAACGTCTACCGATTTTTCAAGTCAGTTTTCCCCGCCTGATTATTGAATTCGGTTTGTTAATTCTCGAATATGGTCGGGGCCAATACCACAACATCCGCCCACCATGCGGGTTCCGGCCGCCACCCATTTCTCCGCCTCGTCTGCATAGGCCTCGGCTGAAATCATGTCGTTGAACTGCCAGTTTGGCATCACAAATTTCCCCCAGTGAGCATACACACCGGTTGGACCGTCAAAATTGGCGTGCATCACTTCCAAGGCTGGTAAGATGTTGTTTGTCATCGTGTGCATGATCGTGATCATCGGCACATCATCCGGCAGAGCTTGGATCGCTTTATCGAGTCTTGCTTGCCCCTCATCCCAAAGCAGTCGGCCGAGAATCACTTCCCCTTCTGGGCTGGTATGTGTGTTAAATCCAACAATCACGGGTAGCCCGGTTTTTGCGGCCGCAGGGTAAACGATCTCTAAATCATCGAGATTGTTCACCATCTCGAGCATTAAAAAATCAACCCCATTTTCAGCCAAGATTTCCGCCTGTCGATCAAAATTATCTTTGAGAACTTGTTTGCCAGCAGTCTGCTCATCATAAAATGTGTTTGAAGAGATGGAGCCTGCTACCCAAACCTCGTTCTCAGCCACGTTGTCGCGGGCTTGATGAGCCAGTTTCACAGCGGCCGCGTTCAGCTCTTCAAATTGATGTTCTAGGCCACAGTCGGCCAAAACATGTTTAGATGTTGAAAAAGTATTCGTGATGATGACCTCAGCTCCCGCTTTGATGTAGTCCTCATGGATGCCTCTTAACAAGTCAGGAGCGGTTAGCGTACAGCTAGCACTCCACCCTTTCTCCTCCATTTTTGCTCCCCGTTTCTCCATTTCAGTTCCGGTACCGCCGTCAAGAATAACCGGTTTGCCCGCTTGAACTCGCTCAAAAAAATTAGACATGGTTTGAACTCCAAAGATTTTTGAGGAAGCTTATCAGGTCCCTTTATTTTGGCTACTTTATCTAACTTGAGTTGTAGGTGCTTAGTTTGAATTCATTTTATTGTGATGCGTACTGCGAAATACGTATTTCGCAGTACGCATCACACCTACCAGCTCCCCGTAAGGTCTTTAACCAACGCTCGCACGGCCAATTCACTCTTTTTAGCCCCCGGCATGTCCGCGTCCCACAAAGATACTGAAACACCGCACAACCGGCCGGAATTCCGTATTTTTGCAAACACCCGCTGGAGCTCTGGAATAGTCGGGCCACCTTTGGCTGGGAAATTCGTGGCCGGTGAATCTTCAACTCTCAAAATATCGACATCAAAGTGCACCCAAATCGGTTTGTCTGGCAAAGAAACTTCGCTGGTTAACTGATTGGTCCGATGCAAGTGAATCATGTCCGACTCTTTCACCAATTCTGCTTCACGTGGGTCTAGCTCGCGTGCGTCGGTCAAAATGATGTCTTCTTCCGGTAAAATTTCTTGCCCAACCCCTTTAACAAGCGTCTGTTCCCCACGGCCGACCATCATGGCCAACGGCATCCCACCAATAAACCCGGTCGAGGTAGTGTCCCACGTATTAAAATCACCGTGAGCGTCTAACCAAATAAGTGCTGGATCTATGCCCGCCCCCTGCAAGCCTGCTAGCATCGGTATCGCTGCGCAACAATCCCCATTCCATGTTACTGGAAGCTCACCATCTTGAACGGCCGATGTTACAAACCGAGCCAAATATTGATAGGTCGGTAACACCCGATGTTGAACATCTGGTCCGGCCGCATGTGCCACCCGATTGATGGTCAAATTTTCCATTTCTAGGCCGTTGTAGCAGTCACGCCACTGGTCCAGATACATAGGAGTAAGCAGATTTTTAATTGCCATTATTAACTTCTAACCGGCTAAATTCCGGCCATTGCCTTTCGCTTGGGCTTTTTCAGGAAAAATCGATGATCGAACCGAAAAAGCCTTAGTGCGTGTATCGCAAACTGCGATGAAGATACAGATAAATACCCTAAAACTAGGGCACCTCCTATGAATGGCACATACAAATTGAAGGGTAACAGTTTTTCAGGAAATCAGCGAATTAAACGGCCGATTTCCTAACTAAGCTGCAAGTCTAACCCGTGTTCTTTAAACCAGCCGCGATGCCATTAATGGTAATGTACAAAGCATGAAGCGCTTCCTTCGCCTCATCCGTTGTTAAATCATCCATCCCTCTAACTTTTTTGAGTAAATTGACCTGAATAAAATTCAGTGGATCAACATAAGGATTGCGCAAGCGAATCGACCGTTTGAGCGTCTTATCGCTGTCCAAAATATCTTGCTGATTGGTGACCAGCTTCACCCAGTCCACTGTTAAGTCAAATGCCGCTTTAATATCACCGTACACCTGTTCACGAATATCTGGATCAGACACCAAATCAGCGTACAGACGAGCAATCTCTAAATCCGATTTACCCAAGGCCATTTGAACGTTGTCGATCATCGTTTGGAAAAACGGCCACTGGTTGTACATCTCGCGTAAAATCCTGATTTTGCCCTCTTTTACCTGATGTCCATCTGCACCAGCATAGGCCTGCAACGCTTGCCCCACTCCAAACCAAGCAGGTAAGTTATGGCGACTCTGCATCCAGCTAAAGCCCCACGGAATTGCCCGCAGGCTAGAGAAAATGTCGCCACCTTTGCGGCGAGCCGGCCGTGAGCCGATCCGCATCCCGCTTAATTCATTGATGGGCGTTGCCTCTTGCCAATATTCAAGCACGGCCGGGGTTTCGTACACAAATTCCCGATACGCGTTAAAGGCCACCTGTGACAGCTCTTCCATCACATCGGTCCATTCCGGCCGGGCAACGGCCGTCTTTTTATGATTGGGTGATGAGGCTGTAATCACGGCGTTAACCATCTGCTCCAGATGCCGCTTGGCCACCTCTGGGTGGAAGTAGCGGGCGTTGATCACCTCACCTTGCACCGTGATACGAATGCGTCCTTCAACCGAGCCGGGAGGCTGGGCCAATACGGCACGGTTGGCCGGACCACCACCCCGCGCGATTGTTCCACCACGGCCGTGGAACAGCGTTAGGCCGATGCCGTGTTTCTGGCATCGTTTCGCCAACTTGTCCTGCGCCTGATACAGCTCCCACGTCGCAGTCAGCAGTCCCGCATCCTTGTTTGAGTCAGAGTAACCGATCATCACATTTTGCTCGTTGTTTTGCAAAGCTAAATGCTTTTTATAAGAGGGATGCTCGAACAAGGTTGTCATCACGCCCGGGGCGTTAACAAGGTCGTCACGAGTTTCAAACAGGGGTGAAATCGAAGGGAGGTTTGGTTTTTCAGGATCATCATGCAAACACAGGCCGTGCCACTTGCCGAACAGCAAAACGGCCAATACGTCATCCACGTTGGTTGTCATGCTGATGATGTAGGGGCCAATTAGCTCCGGCCCATACAGCTCAACCGCACGGCTGATCACCCGGAACAGGCTCAGCAATTCGGCCGTTTGTCCTTCATAATCTTCTGGCACACCAAAATCTGGGATTGGCTTCGCCAATTCTGCCGTGAGAAGGTCAGCCCGCTCATCTTCGGTCAAATCTAGATAGCTTTCACAAATGTTCAGCTTTTTAAACAGATCGTCTAACACCTGATCATGGTAGTCAGACAGCTGTCTAAAATCGAGCCGGGCCGAGTTGACCCCAAACACTCTGGCTTGGATAAGGGCATCCTTCACATCTGTATTGGCGATTTCTTTTGAATTGTGCTCACGCAGACTCGAATCGATCTGTTCAAGTGGTTTTAACAAATCGGCCGCTGTACACACCTGTGCCATCGGAGAATCATTTTCTCCCAGAAGACGCGATTTAACAGGGTCCTCGTTCGCTTTTTCGATATCTGATCGCAGAGCGGCCGCCAACAGGCGATACGGTTCTTCGGGATATTGCTTTTGCAAAAACTCCATATGCTCCGAGAACCCTTCCTCTCGCTCCTCTTGCAACAGCGCCAGCATGTCAGGGTCTGGCTGATGGAGCCGATCAGACAAGCTGAGCGAGCGATTGAGCGTACGGGTTTTCAAGCTGTGTTTGGTCAATGCCAAACCACGGTGCAACCGGAAGGTCTCGGCCGTCACAAACGCCGTCACATTGGGGTTTCCGTCTCGGTCCCCACCGATCCACGAACCAAAGGTCAAGAATTTTTCAGGCATCGGCACCGTTTCATAGTTCTCTTTTAGCGACTTTTCTAAACTGCGATAAATTTGGGGGATAACGTCCCAAATCGTCGTATCCATGTAGTGCAGGCCGGTTTTGACTTCGTCGGTGACCTGTGGTTTTTCAACCCGGCTTTGGGCCGTCAGCCATAGAATCGTAATTTCGCCCAATAAACGGTCTTTGATGTTAGCGACTTCGGCCGGAAGTAAGTCTCGATTTTCAAGCTCGTAAAGCCAATCAGCAATGCGGCGCAGTTTTGTAATCGACGTCCGTCGTTTGGCCTCGGTAGGATGGGCAGTAAACACCGGTTCGATATGCAGGCGCTCAATCAGCTTGGCCACCTGAAAATCATCTGCGCCAGATGTGCGTAGATTGCGCACCGCCTCTTCAATAGAACCGCGCAGGGGTTCAGGATGCTTATCACGGGTCCGTTGCCGAATCACACGAGCGCGGTTTTGATCCTCAGCCACATTCACCAATTGGAAATAGATCGTAAACGCGCGCGCCACTTCTTGCTGATCGTGTACGCTCAATTCTGAGACAAGTTCGTTCATTCTGGCGGTCACTTCGGCCGCCATTTCACCATCTGACCGGCGCAAGCGGGATAGGGTACGAAACTTTTCTTCAAGCTCGTAAATCGGAAGCCCTGCTTGCCGTCGAATGACACGGCCCAATAAGCGGCCGAGCAGATTGATGTCTTCAGATAATTTTTCTTGGCTATTTTTATTCTTTTTGGTCATACACGTTTACTCAATTTGGATATCTAACCACACTAACACGTAAAAACGAGTTGGCTCAATAGAGGATATGTGCCAGGTGAAGGGTTATCAGCAAGTTAAATTGTAGGAAGCAGAGATGAAGCTTTACGAACGGGAGTCTCTTTTCCAGCGAGCTAACGCATCGCGGATCCACTGCTCACGATCACCTTCACGATTTTGAGATTGCTCATACGCAATCAACCGTTCAACAAGCGACTGATCATGCCGGGCGCGCATCATCAAACTGTCATAGTCAGACATGGCGCTCGCGGTGCGTGATCTCTGGGTCGAAAGGCTTAAATCTGCACCCAATCGCTCAGCAACCACCAAATAGGTAATGGCGATTACCAGCAAAATGGTCAACAGCATAAAGCCGGTTGAGCTAGGTTCAAAAAAAGCGGTCAGGGGGGAAGCGAGGACGTAGGCGAGAAAGACGAGTACGATTTTTTGCCAAAGTGGAGCACCCTTTTTATCGGGCTCCTCATCGTCATCATAGTAGATGACATTTTCAGCGTCTTCGGCCCAGCCGGTTTCTTCGTCAGAGCCACATTCTGGGCATGCGGCCGCATTCCACGGCACGTCTGCATAGCAGTTTGGGCAAACAAAGTAGTCGTCTAGATCGTCGAAAAAGTCGTTGTATTCGTCCATTCAGGGATTCTAAGCTGTGATTCCGGCCGAATGAGTGTGGGGGGCTCATTTACCTTCATCATTTAATGATATGTATTTTACCGGCACATGGTCAGTAAGCCATACATCATTTTCAGAAAGATAAAAAAGGAGGTTGTCAGCCGCCATTTGGGCCGCATCGATCCGCAAAATCACTACCTTGCCATGCCGTTTCCCAACCGTTGTGGCGGTCTCTGTATCCCATGACAAATGCACATGTTGGCGGGATTTTGATTGTAACCCCTGAGCCATGATTGAATCTAGAAAACGGGTTGCCGTACCGTGATACAAAACGGCCGGAGGTGTGGCAGGCTCCAGTCCCAAATCAATCTTAATCGAATGCCCTTGGCTGGCACGAATCTGCTTTCCATCTGGGCTATAGGCAAAGCGCTTTTTGTTGTTGGTTTCAACCACAATGTCTAAATCAGCCCGTGTCAGCTCCCATTTGCGGAACCCGTTTACCTTTTGCAGTAGCTCATCCACATCTGCCCACCCTTGCGGGTCTAAGTTCAGGCCGATCTTGCCCGGGTTGTGCCGCAGGATTAGGGACAAAAATTTGCTGATTTTGCGTGTCTGCTGTTCGTTCATCATTAACCCATGAATGTACGTAAGATCAAGTTTGTAGCACAGACATCCTTGTCTGTGAGATTTGAGCAGGCAAGGATGCCTGTTTTACAAATCAAATTTCAAAAAACCTGATTAATCTTTTGCGTTTGTAGTGCGGATCGCCATCCGGCCGGTTTTTTGCGGCCGTACTTCACTTTCTTTGCTCCCAAAAAGCGGCCAAACTCTAAAATCGCCTGCTGAACGTCTTCCCCCACTGCCTCATCTTGCGGTGCGTTTGGTTCCGCATAAACGGCGTTGACCGTGTACACCCCGCTTTTCCGATCCATACGAGAGTCGATCCGGCCGATCAGCTTTTCTTCGTGCAGGATGGGAAGCACATAGTAGCCGTACTGTCGCTTCTTTTCTGGCACATAAATTTCAATCCGATAATAAAAATCCCAAATTAGTTCAGTCCGATCCCGATCACAGATCAAATTATCAAACGGCGAAAGCAACGTGGTGCGGGGATGCCATCCGTGAGCTTCAGGATCTTGAACGAAGGAAACAAAATCTTTGTGGAGATACCACGGTTCATCTTTCCAGCCGTCCACACGCGCTTCGATGAAAGTACCGTCCTCAACCAGTTGGGGGACCAGCTTTTTCAGTTGCGGGTAGCGTTTGCGGGTAAAGTGATTGTTGATGTCACGCACTCGGCCGACACCCAGTGCACGCAACGACAGTTCGGCCGCCCGCAGGGTGACGTCATCGTACCCGATCACGTCGGTCGAAATATGATCCGGCCGGACCTGCTCGGCCAAATGCCACCAGCGCTTCAACCCATCCCGATTGCTGACCCAAATCTCACCCTTAGTCCACAAATAATCGAGCATGTAGGGCAAGCTCCGATCGTTGGTCCAGCCGCTTGATCCCCACGGCACATCTGCAATATCTTCAAAATCTTGAGTTAGCAACTCCCCTTTTTGCTCCAGCTCACCCAAAACGTAGTTTTTAAAATTTTGATTTTGTTCAACCCATTTGGTGATTTTTCTTTTTGGATCAGTTGCATACTTATTCATCATGTACTGATGAATCTGATAATCCTCGCACAGCACAATAGAAGCGGCATGGGCCCAGTATTCAAAAAGATGGCGATCTTCGTGAGTCAGTTGGATCAGCCATTGCCGGTCGTAGTTGCCCAACCGGCTCCACAAGACGGTGTACTGCGTTCGTTCAACCGCGCGGATCGGATCGAGCTGTAAACAGCGAATTGACCGCATGACATCAAGCATCCGCTCGGCTGAGGATGGAGGGAGTTTTTCGCCCAATCGCTGAGCAAAAACGGCCGTTTGTTGAATCTGTTTGGGTGTTAGTTGAAGCATAACAGGATTTTAGAACTAACGATCTATTTTGGCAAAAAGCTAGAGCTTGTACCCTCCCTCACTATGATATGCGAATTTGCAAATGATGAACTACTCCAGATGAGGGGCTTTGAAGACTTCCTCAGTGTCCCAATCGGAACGTGGGCGTGGCGGTTTGGCTGTTTCTGTGTCGAGCCAAGAGCCAAAGTAGCGGGCAGAGTTAATGGTGTAAACGGTTCCCCCAATCATCCAGATGATCGATCCGCCGATGCGCTGGCTGGCAAGGGATGAGAGTTCCCATCCCAAAAAGGTCGCTTCTGGATAGCTGTAAAGCACACTGATCGAGAACAAGAAAAACAACCCCGGAATTTTTAGCGGCCCAGCCCCGGCAAGCGTGTACCCCATGTGGGCAAACGATGGTAAGCGAGGATGGATTTTAGGAGTTGCGGCCGCCACATGCCACCAGTGCATCATTGCGCCAACAAGCATCGTTGTATTTTCGATGTGGCGCATCCACGGCCGGGTGAGCGATGCGTTAACCAGATTAAAATCGTACCAGACCCA